>JBDHDY010000005.1:0-22030 GCA_039591275.1 Gemmatimonadota bacterium
CAACTACGTTGTCCAAGTCTTGCGCTGCAAGATGGTCGAGTCCTTCAAGAAGAACCAGACCTTCATCGCAGAGCTGCGGATCGTCGAGACGGACAACGAGGATCTGTCCGTGGGGCAGGAGCCGAGCTTCGTCATCAACCTCGATGGCGAGTACCCGGATCTGGCGCTCGGCAATGTAGCCGACTTCATGCGCGCGGGCATGGCGTCTCTGGGCGACCAGCACGACGAGTCCCGTCCCGAAGACATCGACGAAGTCGAGATCAACGAGGCCGAAGCCGACTCGATCGCGGGCGAAGACAACCTGCTGGCCGGCGTGTTCCTCACGGCGAAAGCCTGGAATCACGAAACCCGCAAGGGCAACGACTTCACCCGCATCAAGTGGGGCGTCCCCGACGACGTCAAGAAGTTCGTCTCGGCGGCGGCGTAAATACTAGCGGACGTTCCACAAGGAACCGAGCCGGGGAAGGGCCGGCAAGGGGCGGACTATGTCTTCATGCTGTGCTTAGGCACTGCCAATACATCGCGGAGTCGTCTATTGAGGACTTCGTTGTTTGCACACTCCACGACGCGCCGCAGGTGCGACGGATGTTGGAGCAGCTGCAAGCGCCCGGCGCTTTCTGGGGTGAGGATCGTCCGATCGTCCTGCCTGTCGGTGAGCTAACCGAAGACGATTTCGTTGCCAAGCCCGCGCACAAGGGAGCAATCCACGTGTGGGAGGACAAGCGATTGGCCGACGTGCCCACCACGCCGACCATGATGATTCACCGACATTTTGATCTCACGAGAGGACTCGATTGATGGACCTACTGCAACCCAAGCTCACCCAGACCGCCGAGAAAGTTCTTCGGCAGCGATACCTGATGAAGAACGAGGCCGGCGAGACGGTGGAGACGCCGCAGAACATGTTCCGTCGCGTGGCCGAGTACATTGCTCAGGCCGAGGCCAAGTGGGGTCACGACCCGGACATCGTCTGGCCGCAGTTCTACACGTCGATGGCGCGCGGTGACTTTCTACCCAACACACCGTGCCTGATCAACGCCGGACGTCCTCACAGCCAGGGACAGTTCAGCGCGTGTTTTGTGTTGCCGGTCGAAGACGACATGCGCTCGATCTTCAACACGCTTGGCGACATGGCCATGATCCACAAGAGCGGTGGCGGCACTGGCTTTTCGTTCTCGCACCTGCGCCCGCACGCCGACTTCGTGCGCTCGACCACGGGCATCGCCAGCGGCCCCGTGAGCTTCATGAAGTGCTACGACCACGTCACCGAATGCGTCAAGCAGTCGGGTGCGCGACGCGGCGCGAACATGGGCATCCTGCGCGTCGATCACCCCGACGTCCGCGCCTTCATTTCGTGCAAGCAAGATCTTGGCGAGATCAACAACTTCAACATCTCGATCGCGATCACCGACGCCTTCATGGCGGCGCGCGATGCGGGCAAGACCTACGACATCATCAGTCCGCGCACGGGCCTGACCGTGGGCAACGAAGACGCTCGCGAAATCTGGGATCTCATTGTTCAGCGCGCTCACGCTACCGGCGAGCCGGGCATGTTCTTCATCGATCGCGCCAACGCGGTCGATCCGTTGTCGCATTTGCCCGGACGGCGAATCGAGGCAACGAATCCGTGCGGCGAAGTTCCGCTCGCGCCGTACAACGCCTGCACGCTCGGCAGCATCAACTTGGGCAACTTTTACGTCGAAAAGGACGGCACCCCAACCATCGATTTCGATCGTCTCCGTCTGCAAGTTGCGCTTGGCGTGCGTTTCCTCGACGACGTGCTGGAGCAGAACACCTACCCCATCCCGCAGATTGCCGAGGTCACCGCTGCCACGCGCAAGATCGGTCTGGGCGTCATGGGCTGGGCCGACCTGCTCGTCAAGCTCGGCATCCCCTACGGCTCGGACAAAGCCCTCGCCTTGGGCATCGAGGTCATGCACTTCGTCAACACGTCGGCCGTCAAGGCCAGCGAAGATCTTGCCGAGGACCGTGGACCGTTTCCCGAGTGGACCGACTCCAAGTGGCATGAACAGAAGCTCAAGCCGCGCCGCAACTCGACGGTCACCGTCATCGCACCCACGGGCAGCATCTCCATCATCGCTGGATGCTCATCGGGCATCGAGCCGCTGTTCGCGCTCTGTCAGGTGCGCAACCAAGCCGACCTCAAGATGGTGGACTTCAGTCCACTTTTCGATCAGATCGCCAAGCGCGAAGGGTTCTGGTCTGAGAGCGTTCACACCTACGTGGCCGAGAACGGCACGGCGGCGGGCTGTGACGAGATCCCGACCGAGTGGCAAGAGGTGTTCTCTATCGCCAACGAAATTGATCCGCTCATGCACGTCCAGATGCAGTCGGCGTTTCAAAAGCACACCGAGGACGCCGTCTCCAAGACGATCAACTTGCGCAAGTCGGCCACGGTGAAAAACGTCGAGGACGCCTACGAGGCCGCGTGGCAGTTCGGCTGCAAGGGCATCACGGTCTATCGCGATGGCTGTCGCGAAAACCAAACGCTCAGCGTCGGTTTGAAGCACATCGCCCAAGCCGCTCAGTTCACGCGCCGTCGCATCCCCAAGGACGGTCGCCGTCGAGGCGAAACGCTCTCCCGCAAGACAGCTTACGGCTCGGTGCATGTCACCATCAACAATCACCCTGCCGACAACGAGCCCTTCGAGTTGTTCGTAGCGATGGGCAAGGGGGGCAGCGAAATCGCCGCGTGGTCCGAGGCCCTCGGTCGCACGATTTCGCTTCTGCTCTCGACGAACCCGGAACCCAAGGAACGTCTGGCCGAGCTGGTCGAGCAGCTCTCGGGTATCGGCGGCGGCGACTCCAAGGGCTTCGGTGCTGACCGCGTCGTGTCGGCCGCCGACGGAATCGCTCGCTGCATCGTGTCGTATCTGAATCCCGCAGGCGAGCAGCCGTCCCATACGTTGGACATCTGTCCCGACTGCAAGAAACCGGCGCTCGTCCGAAGCAGCGGGTGTGATCTCTGCACCGAGTGCGGCTACTCGAAGTGCTAGGAGAAAACATGACACGACCAACCTGGGATCAATACTTCATGGAGATCGCCACCATCGTGGCGAAGCGCGCGACCTGCGACCGCAAGCACGTCGGCGCAGTCATCGTGGACGATCGAAACCGCATCGTCTCGACGGGCTACAACGGCTCCCCTCGTCGAATGCCTCACTGCGATGACGTCGGCCACGAGCTTAAAAACATCGAGGGTCGCAAGAGCTGCGTGCGAACACTCCACGCCGAGTCCAACGCGCTCGACGACGCCGGCCGGCGCAGCGAGGACGGGACCTTGTACGTCACGGTCACGCCTTGCTATCCGTGCGCGCAGCGCATCGTGAACGCAGGCATCCGTCGCGTCGTCTACGCCGAATGGTATGAGTCACAGAACACCGCACTCGTAGCCAATCTGTTCGATCAGGCCGGCGTCGATTTCGTGAGCCCTTGCAGCGCGTGTAACGGTCGAGGGCTTCTGGAGTCGAGTCAATATGCAGCGATGGTTTGTGGATGCCCGAACGGGGATCAGGCGGCAGCTATCGCGGAGCGAGACGGTCTACAGGTACGGAGGGCATGAGCGCCGACGTCACAGCGTGGGACACCGAGACGCACCTCATCGGGCGAGGGATGGGCGCACCGCGCATGGTGTGCCTGTCGCTCGCTAACGGTGAGGGCACTCGGCTTTTCAACCGCGAGCAGGGCCTCGACATCATCGAGAAGCGTCTGTTGCCCCAGCGCACGGTCGGTCACCATATCTTCTACGACCTCGGCGTGGCCGCCGCTGAGCGCAAGCAATTGCTCTACCCGATCTTCAAGGCGCTCGACGAGGGCCGACTCGAAGACACCAAGCTGCGCCAGATGATGATCGACAACGCTCTCGGCCAGCTCAAGTACGAGTGGGACGACGAAAAAGAGGAGTGGAAGAAACAGAACTACCGCCTGGAGACGCTCGTCTACCGGCACCTCGGCTACGACATCGCGTTCAAGAAAAAAGGCGATGACATCTGGCGGCTGCGCTACAACGAACTGGACGGCGTGCCCCTCGATCAGTGGCCCGAAGAAGCGCGCACCTACGCCATCGACGACTCGGTGCTCACGTTGGAGATCCGCAACCGTCAACAGGCGATGGTCGAGCCCGAGGGCATTCCGCGCGAGGAAACACAATCGCAGGCGGCGTGGGGGCTTCACCTGATGAGCTTGTGGGGCGTCCGTACCGAGGGGGCCGCCGTCGAAAAACTCAAAACGCAGATCTTCGCGGACTACAAGGTTCAAGCGCAAATCTGCACCGAGCACGGTTTCATGCGCGGCGCCTCCGACAAAGGCAAGACGGGCAGCAAGAACCTCAAGAAGATCCGCGCCGCGATCGAGAAGTGGTACCAGGGCCACCCTGACAAGGACATGAAGATCACGCCCAAGGGCGCTATCGCTACGAGCCGCGAGCAGCTCATGACGACCGATCACCCGGGACTACGTGCGGTCGCTGAAGCGACGAAGGTTGGCAAGCTGAAGACGACGTACATCCCGGCACTCGAACGCGGCACGGTGGTCCCGATCACCGCCAGCTACAACACGATCCTCGAAACGTTCCGCACCTCGTGCTCGGGCGGCATGAAGATCGACGGCGTCCCTGTTGGCATCAATTTGCAGAATTTGCCACGCGGCGATGCGGTACGTGATTGCTTCGTGGCTCGGTTCGGGTTCGTGTTCATCTTCTGCGACTTCGACACGCTGGAGATGCGCACGCTCGCGCAGGTGTGCATCGATCTGTTCGGCTTCTCCGTGATTGCCGAGTCGATCAAAGCCGGCCGCGACCTTCACGTCGATCTTGCCGCCGAGATGCTCGGCATGACCTACGATCAAGCGTGGGCCCTGCATATAGCCGGTGACCCGAAGATGGCCGAGGCTCGCCAGGGCTGCAAGATCGGCAACTACGGATTCGCGGGCGGTATGGGTTGGAGAACGTTCATCGCCTACGCTAAGGGCTTCGGCGTCACCATCACGCCCGAGCTGGCGCAACGCCTGCACAAAAACTTCCGCAAGAAGTGGCGCGAGATGGTCGATTATTTCAACTACTGCTCGTTCCTCTGCAAAGAAGGCGACAACCACGGCCGCGCCAAACAGATCGAATTCGTGCGCAGCGGCATGATGCGAGGGGATGTCGGCTACACGGCCACGTGCAACGGTTTCTTCCAGCACCTCGCCGCGATGGGCGCCAAAGAGGCCGTCTATCGCGTCTCGAAAGAGTGCTACGTCGATGCGGGCTCCCCGCTGCACGGCACGCGCCCGTGGCTGTTCGCTCACGACGAGATCGGCGCCGAGACTCCCATCGGGGCCATCGGCCCGCGCGGCGCGCACGAGGCCGCGATGCGTCTCCAGCAGGTCATGAAAGAGGCGATGGAATATTGGTGTCCCGACGTGGACATCGGCGCCACCGTGACCATGGCGCGGCGTTGGTACAAGGGCGCGAAGCCCGTCTACAAAAACGGTCTGTTGGTCCCGTGCAAGCCGGTCAAGAAAGGCAAGAAGACCGTGTGGGTGGAAGATGTCTAATGGCGTGGCCGAGCGTCTGCGTGACGGCGCCAAGTGCGACAAGTCCGGCCCTCTGTGGCGCAAGTTCTTGCTGTTCCATCGCGAGAACCCGTGGGTCTACGATCGCTTTGTTCACCATGCCAGCGAGCTGCGCCAGGCCGGGTTCCGCAACTACGGCGCCCACCCGATCATTCAGGTCATGCGCTACATGCACGACTTGCAAACCAAGGGAGAAGAAGTCGAGGGAGTCGGCCGCGTGAAGCTCAACAACAACCACGCGGCCTACTACGCTCGGCTTTTGATCGAGGCCGACAAGGCATGGTGGGATTTCTTCCCGCTCCGAATCGCAGAGGGCGATCCGATGCCCGAGGATTGTTTGCGAGCGAAGGTCCGGGCCGTGCTGGGAGTCACCCCGTGATCGGCTGCCTCGATCCCGGCGTCAAGGAAGCTGGCGTTTCCTTGTGGGAGGGCACCGAGCTGGCTGCCGCGTTTCTCGCTCGGGGGAGCGACTGGCGTGACACGGCCGACGAAGCCTTCCGGTTGATCGGGGAGCACGTGCCGCGCGAGCTGGTGTCGGTGATCGTGGTGGAGATCCCGCAGATCTACGCTCAACGAAAACTGAAAGGCGATCCCAACGACCTGATCACGGTGGCGCTCAATGCCGGCGCGTTCGTCGGGCACTGGGATGATGACGTAGAGATCGTCGAGTACCACCCCCACCGGTGGAAGGGCCAGGTGCCCAAGAACATCGCGATCAAACGATTCAAGAAACGACTGTCGGCCGACGAGCGCACGCGCGTCGAGAAAGCGCCGGCAACCCTGATGCACAACGTATGGGACTCAGTGGGCCTAGGGCTCTACTACGGGGGAAGACGATGATGAGGTGCGAGTGCGAGTGCGAGTGCGGGAACCCGAGGCCAGAGGATCACGAAGCGTGCATGCGCTGTCAGTACCTCGACGGCCGCAACGATCCCGAGGGAAAGGTCATCGCGTATCTGCGCGATGCGGGTGGTTTCATCTACAGTGGCGAGCTGGCCAACGACATGAACATGTCCAAGGAGCACACGCTGCGTCTGTTGCGGCGATTGATCGACGGCGGTCGTGTGGTTCGCATCCAGTTCGACAACGATGGGGCCTTGTTTTGCCTGGTCGATGGGGTGCGCCCATCGATGGAGGCCAAGAGGTGCTTCAAAAAGAAGGTGGCGCAGGCGTAGCGACGGAGCGTAGCAGTTTCGTGTGTGCGACGGCCTCATGGAGCGGGGTGTCGATGATGCTAGGGGCGGAAGCAATGGGATTTGTCGATCAATGGATCTATTACGAGTCGGCACGGCGAGGACCGAAATATCACTTTTTCATCGAGGGCGCGGCGCAAAGCGCGTGTGGCTGTGTCAATCGAGACGACGAGCGAGCAAAAAGACAACCAACGCTCGACAACACCAAGAGGAACCGATGCCAGCTCTGTAACGGCATCTCGCGCAGACAAGGAAAATAATGGTCCCCGTATCCAACGGACATGTACTGCGCTCGATGAACGTCCAGCGCAAAACCCTCGGCGTCGATGTCATCGTCGAAGCACTCTGCGGCACTGGTGGCATCATCCAGGCGTTGGGGTTCCGTTTTTTCTACCCCGAGCTGGGAGACGGTCCCGCGATGCAGCAGGCGATCGAATGCCCGACGTGCAAACAAGCGGTTGCGTCCCTCGTGAAGTCAACATGATCAAGTGCGCGAAGCCCGGTTGCGAAAACGCTGGCCGCTATGACAGCGGTTACTGTGGCATCTGCGACATCGCCCTCAATGAAGGAAAGGGGGAGCTACTACGCCATGCCGCAACCCAAACATCCCAAACCAACGCCACCGCCAGCGAAGGACCCGGACGAACCGGATCGCATCGTGGCGCCGCCCCCCGAGACAGGCCAGCGCAAGATCTCGGAGGAAACGGCGCATCGTCTGATGTGGAACATGCTCAGCCAGAACAAGGTGGCCGATGCCGGCCCGCGCCTGCCTCTGGTGGTCGTGGTGGTGGGACTCTTGTTGCTGGTTCTGGTGATGGCGTTGATCCCCTATTGTCGCTGACCTATGTCGAGCGAGGGAAGGCGATCGGGGCCCTGGTCGCGAGCAAGCAAAAACAGTATGGACGTTCCGCGCAAAAGACCGGCGCCATCCTGCGCATCCTCTACCCCAAAGGGGTCGAGCCCCATCAATACGACGACGCGCTGCTCGGCGTGCGCGTTCTTGACAAACTCAGTCGCATCGCCCAGCGCGGACCCAACGGGCAAGACCTCGGAGGCGAGTCCCCGTGGAAGGATGTATGCGGCTACGGCCTTCTGGGCTGGGAGAAGGACGAACCATCATGATCTGGCTACTCATCTTTCTCGGCGCGTTCCGCGTCGGCGCACCGACGAGCGGTACCTACAACGAGAGCTGCACGGGCACCATGTTCGCGCAGATCAACGCCGACGGCAGCCGCGACAAGTACGCGGGCGGCAAGAGTCCGTACCTCAAGCGCCTGGTCAAGCCCGACGACTGGGGCGTGGCGCATCGGACGTTGCCGTTCGGCACCAAGGTCGAGATCACCAACCCGCGCACCGGCAAGGTCGCCAAGAACGCAGTCGTGATCGACCGAGGGCCGTTCGGCCGCTACAAGAACCCGAAGAAAAAGACCGGCTGGTACAACGGCATCAAGTATTACCGCAAGTTTCTCAAGGCCAAGAAAGCGATCCCCAACGATGGGTGGTCGGGATGTCTCGACATGACGCCCGACTTGATTAAGGCTCTCGACCACAACGGCAAAGAGCCGGTCGATTTCAAGGTCACGCAGTGGCCCGGCCAACGATCGAAACGCAAGAAGAAACCGAACACATAGGTGACCCATGGGCGGATGGAGATACACAGACGACGCTGACTACATAGGAACGGAGCGCGTCGCGTTTCCGACCAAGAAGTTGGCGAAGCCGAAGAAGACCAACGGCACCAAGAAACCGCAGCGCGAGCAGATGGCGTTCGCGGGGTTTCTTGAGAGAACACTGCCGCCGCCGAAGAAATCGACACCGATCGTCAAGTGGCTCGGCGGCAAGAAGTGGATGATCAAGCTCTCGGGGCAGGGGATCTACGCGCGCCTTTGCCGCACGGGTGGCCGGTACATCGAGCCGTTTCTGGGCGGGGGCGCGATGGCGCTATACCTCGGGCTCCCCAACATGATCATTGCCGACGCGTGCTCGCATTTGGTTCGCACGTACCTGGCTGTCCGGGCCGAGCCGTCTGAGGTTGCGTGGCAGATCAGCGCGCTCGCAACCGAGGGTGTAGACGAAGCGACGTACTACAAGGTCCGCGAGAGCTTCAACGCCGTCGATGGTGATGAGATCAAGCAGGCGGCGCGGTTCATCTACATGAACAAGATCGGTTTCAACGGGGTCTATCGCGAGAACAAGAAAGGCCACTTCAACGTGCCCTACGGCGATCAGGTTTACCGGCGCTCCGTCGTCAAACGTAAAACCAACGACCGCGCTGACAATCTGTTCCCATCGTCGCGTACCCTACACAACTTGTCTGAAGCCTGGGCGACGTCTGACCTCAGCAATTCAGATTTCCGCGTCACGATCGCCAAGGCGCGAGCCGGCGATGTCATCTTCTCCGATCCCCCCTACGTCAAGACCTACAACGGCTACACCAAGGACGGCTTCACTCCCCAAGACCAAGAGGATCTAGCCGAGGCGCTCTACGACGCGGTGGCGCGCGGCGCCGTCATGGTATCGACAAACTCCGACCAGCCCGAAGTGCGTGAGCTATACAGCTGGGCTACAGTCATGAGCACGGCCGAGGCGCGATCGGTTTCGCGCATCGCCTCCCAACGCAAGCGCAAGGCGTGCTTGCTAGCCATCTCCGAGGGCGCAGAAACGATCCTCGGAACCTGAAAGGAACACCATGAACAAAGTCCTGTTTTACCTCGACCAAGAAGCACACGAGCCCCTCTTTCTGGCCGTCTACAACCAAGACTGGGAGAAGGCTTTGGGCAAGCTCTCGGGTGACGGCGCCGAGACGCAGCTCATCAACGCGCTCGGGGAGCTGGGCTTCACCGTGTTCAGCAAAGAGGCGGCCGACGCCGACGCCGAGGACACCGACGACGAAGGCGATGGCGAGTAAACTAGAAGGTGTCGAGGCGTTCCCGCTCCAGTGGCCGGACGGGTGGCCGCGCACCAAACGTCCCACGCGATCCAATTTCAAGGTCACGTCGTTCGGCCACGTGAGGGATCGCGTCATCCACGAGATCCGTCTGATGAACGGCTCCAACGTCGTCATCTCCACGAACATACCGCTCCGTTTGGACGGACTGCCCTACGCCAGCTTCAAGGGTGGTCTTCAAGACCCGGGCGTGGCGGTGTACTGGTTCGACAAGACGGCGCGGGCGCGTCGGTGCATGGCGTGCGATCGGTGGGATCGCGTGCGCGACAACATGCGCGCGTTGGAGAAATCGATCGACGCGTTGCGCGGCCTCAAGCGATGGGGCTCGACCGAAATCGTGGCGCGTGCCTTCGAGGGCTTCAAGGCGCTGCCACCGACGGGCAAAGACTGGCGCGCGATCTTCGGTGTCCCTGCCGGCCACAACCCGCCGATGGACGACATAAAGAAGCAGTATCACAAACTTGCAAGGCTCGCGCATTCAGACCACGGTGGCAACGAAGCCGAGATGGTCCGGCTCAATGAGGCGATGTCGGCCGCCAAAGCGGAGCTGAGCGCCTAGTTCCGTCGCAGCGCCGACAATGATAGACTGCGGACATGCTCACGATGCAGACGATGCAAGGGCCGGGCTCGGCGGCGGGGTTCGGCGCGGCCGACATCACGCCCGCCGAAGAAAACCAACTGCCGCAGTACACAGGCATCGGGCAGCAGATCAAGAACGCCGAAGAAGACGCCTTGGCGTCCTACACCAACCTCGCCACCTTGGTGACGATGGTCGGGGACCAGGCCATGATCCCTCGGAAGGTCTTGGTCGAGTACAACCGGGGCGTCGAGATGTTGAAGATCGCCGCAGCCGATTGGATCAACGCACAAAAGAAAGCCAACCAACCGGCGCATCCGACCTACCCGCCGCTATTCAGGGATATGTCTGGCCAGGTTTTGAGCGGCAGTGGGGGTGCGCTCGGTGCGGCGGCTGAAGTCCCGGCTTCGCAAATCGTCGTCACCTACGGACCCGAAGGCCAAGAAAGAGCGATGGCGCTTGGCGATCCACGCGCCGCGAGTTTGGGCTTGCGTGGGCCCGGCGCTGAGGGCCTCGGCAACCCGCTCCTTGTCGTCATTGTATTCCTCGGCATCGGGTTCGTTGTCCTCGCCGTGGCGTTGCTCATCCGCGAGTGGAAGCGCGCCGAGGTCGAGGCCAACCGCGCCCGCGCTCGCGAGGCCGAGGCCCACTTCAAACAAGTCCGAGTCGTCACCAACAATCTGGTGAAGCTCTATACGGCTTGCATCGGCAACTCGACCGATAACGCACACAGAATCAAGTGCATGGACTCGGCGCACAAAGGCGTCAAGGCGGCTATTGACGCGCTTCCCAAGACCAAGGGCCCAAGCCTCGGCCGAGGGTTCTTTGGAACGCTGGGCCTGATCGTGTTCACGGGAGGCCTCGTCTACGGAGGCTACTACCTCTACAAGCGCAACAAAATGCGCAAGGCCGGGATGGCCAAGACCGGACGGATGGCCGATCGTCGAGGTCGGCCGCCTCGAACCCGACGCCAATAGTCCGTCGCGTATGCGATTGTGGTAGAGTCGGCCGATGGCAAAACGACGCAAGAAGGCAAAAGCTCTCGGCCGGACCAAAGGCGGCGGCTGCAAATACGGCAAGCTCAAGAACCCGGTCTACAAGAACGGCCGCAAGCGCACCTGCAAACTCGCTCCCAAGCGCCGCCGCTGACGCCGACGCCAGGCGTACCACACCGCGCCTGCGAGGGCGGCGCCCGCTAGAAGCGCGAGCGGGCCACGCCATCCGAAACGAGGGACGCGGGCGGGGAAGTTGATCCGCTTGAGCGCGAGGGGGATCGCGCCGCCAGGTTGCACCATTGCGAAGTGGTCGAACTGGCTCTCGGCGTATAGAGTCTGCGCCGCTCGCTGCTGCGACGTCCAATCGGGGGGAATTCGATCGAGCAGCACTGCGTTTCGAGCGCGGGCAAGATCGACGGCCTTGCTCTTGGTGTGGAACCCGAAGATCGTCATCCGCCCCGGGAATTTTACGAATGGGCTGTAGCTGCCGTAGTTGGCATCGAGCAAAATGATCTGGTGGATCAGGTTACCTTGCCCGCGCGCGAGCCAGCTCTTGATGGTGCCGTGCGCGGCGCTGTGACCCATGACGATCACGGGCCCGGTGCCGAGCTTCTCCTGGGCGTTCACAGCGGCCAGGAGCGCCGCTAGATCCGGGGTGCTAATGACGTGGTCGCCCTCGCCTTTGGGCGCTGGTGCCACGATGAACGTGGCGTCGAGGCCGCTGGCGGCGAACTGCTCCCAGAGTCGGTGCTTCTCGATGGCCGACGTCGTCGTGTCAAAGAACCCGTGGACATACACGACCGTGGCGCGTTTGGCGCCGCCGCCGATGGTTCGCCAGTAGAGAGGGTCCGCCACGACGGCCATTGTAGCGGAATGCTTGACGTCGCGTAAGCGATCTCACCTGTAGTAGACTGAGCGCATGGCGCGCCGCAAGGTCAAGAAGTTCAAACGGATACCCGAGGGGACGTGCTTCCGCTGGCGACCCTACGGCTCGGTGGCCAAAAAGGTGGGCGAGAATCGCTTCCAGTACGAGGGCGACCCCAAGCGCCGGAAGGCCACTCCCCGCGAGATGCAGCGCGTGGCGCAGACCATCCGGTGCCCGGTCGAGCTACAGGGACTCGGAGCCGCGCGCCGAATCAAGCCGTGTAACCGCAAGCATTTTGCAACAAGATTCAACGAGGGGCGCCGGGCCTGCAACCAGATCCAGAAGGATCTGCAACCACTTTGCCGGCACATCCTCAACCTCGCGCGCGACACCGTCAAACGCGTCGGCAAAGGCGAGTTGCCCACGAGCTACTGTAAAGGCGCGGGCACCGAGATCTCGCAGGCCATCCGGCTCGCGAAGAAACACCCTCGGAGGTAAGGCGTGCCCAAGCCACGCATGGCCCTACCCGGCGAGGCCAACTACCACCTCGTCGATCGCTGGACCGTCGGCCACGTCGGTGTTGGGACATGGCTCGGCTTGTTGCGTGTTCCGTGGTGGGGTGCGCTGGTGGTCGCCGTCGGTTGGGAGATCATCGAGCAGCCACTCAAGCGCATCACGCAAACGCCGCGCGACACGTTCGCGAACGCGGCGGTCGATGCTCTTGCGGTGATGGCCGGGTGGGGGGCGATACGCGCGCTGCCGCCGCAAAAGCGGTACAACCTTCGCCCGACCAAGAACGGTTTCGATCCGCTCCAGCTCAAGGCGGGCACTCGTGTCGAGATGGAGCACACCGAAGATCCGCGCACCGCGCAGACCATCGCGAAGCACCACCTGATGGAAGACCGCGCGTACTACACCAAGCTCTGCAAGATGTGGCCGAAAGAAAGCGGCTGCGAGGTACTCCGCTAATGCTCACGGCAATCCGTTTGAACGGCAGTGGGTTCGGCGGCACGGTCGAAGACATCAAGAAGTGCGTCGCGTACCCCTCCCGGCAATGTACAGGGACGCTCGACGATTTACTCAGGATCACTCCCGACCGCGATGTCGTCAAATCGTTGAGCATGTTGGTGCTGGCCAAAGAGTGGTACTTCACCATGAACTCGCTCAGCGTTCCGTACATGCTCTCGGCCGCGCTCCGACACCACGCGCCGGCTGATCGCACCCTGGCGGCGTCCGCGTTTTCCCGCGCCATTCTCGACGACACCTTCGGTGCCCCCGTCGATGATTTGATCAAGGGCTTGGTCGAGAACCTGAGCACGAAAACACCCCAGGATATTCGCGCTCGCGCGATACTGGCGCTCACTGCGCTGGCGGATGATTCGTCGAGCCAATGGCAGCCCGAAGCGCAAGAGGCGCTAAAAAAAGTTGCGCATCTCACCGCTGCACCGGAGCCGCCCGTGGTCGTCCCTCCGGGCACTGAACCGCCGCCCGTGACACCGATCGTTTTCCCCGGAGCGGGTCCGAGAAAGAAAATGCCCGGGGCCATGATCGCTGGCCTCATTGGTGTCGTCGGCTTCGCCGCTCTTGCGACGGTGGTTGCCGTGAAGCGGAGGAGCTGATGCTTTCAGCCACCTACCTCAGTCGAGGCTTGGGCGCCCCCACCGATTACGTGGCGCGCGTCCGTGAGCGGTGCAATCCAGGCGGGGAAACTAAGTACAGCCCGTGCGATTGTCGTGACTGGCTCAAGGGGCTCTACACCGGACCGTTAGACGGCAATTGGCGCGAGCTGATAAGAGTGGCTGGGGCGGCGATGTTTCATGAGTCTCATCACCCTCCGGTGATGGCTTACGTTTGGGGTAGCTGTAAGCCGGGTAGCGATCAGCCCGACATGCACGCATGGGCGGCCGAGGTGTTGTGGACGTTCAAACACTACGACGTGCCTGGTGCGCTCTCGGCGGCGAATGCTGCCTTCGGGAAGTACCAAGACGACGAGAAGCACGAAGCCATGCTGCTTCGCCTGATCGATGTTACCGACGCTGCCGACGACCAAAAATACCCGGACCTCACGGCCAAAGCGATCCTCTTTCTCAAGAGCCTCGAATCATCGGCCCCTACTGCCGCCATTCGTAAAAAAGCATCAGAGCAGCTTGCGTACTTGGCGAAGAAGAAACAGCAACCGACGGTCACTATCCCGGTACAACCGCCACCGCCGCCACCGAAGCCCGTCGTGCCGCTCGTGTTACCGTATGGCCCCAAGCCGAAGATGATGTCCAAGCCGATGATTGCGGGGTTCGTCGGCGTGCTGGCGCTCGCCGGGGTTGCCGTCGCCTATGCGATCAAAAAACGTTCTAGTTGACAATCACGGCACCACAGGCCATCGTTGTTTCGACCCGCCCTGCGCGTGGGAGCACACACGCAAAACGCCTTTAACGGGCATCAGTCTACGGAACTGACCAAACTACGCTCCCCCCACTCGGGCGGTCAATTTTTCAGCTTCGCCGGGCCGGATGGCACTAGGTTACCAATGCAAATGGAAACCCCCTAGCGCCGACAATTTGCCCGGCTTTTTATTTGCTGCGCTTCGCTATCGCGTAGGCGCTGATCCCGGCCACGCCGAGCACCAGCGCCCCGAGTGCGAGCTTGACCACGAAGCCCATACCATTGGACTTCGCGAGCAGCGCGGCGGCGAGCCGTTGTCCGGAGAGCCTGGCGCCGGCCGCCGCAAAGTGAACCTGATCGGGGGAGCGACCTTGCGCGGCCGTCACGATGTCGGCCGAGAGCGGGCGCCAATCGAGGAACAACGGGAACACCCTGCGCATCATGGCCACGACCTCGGCCGCCTTGGTGGGCGACCTCGGCAACGTTGGTGGTCCGATCGCCCAGACGTCGGCCTTCGGGAAGGCGTTCTTGATCTTGGCCATCTGGGCGGCATCAACAGCCATGTTCAGGCCCATGTCGTTGGTGCCCAGCATGACGATCACGATGTCGGGGTTGTTGGCGACTTCGCCGGTCAGGATCGATTGCGCGCTCGGGGCCTTCTCCGAGAAGAAACTGTGGGCCGATCGACCGCTCTTGGCCTGGACACGCACGGTGCGGGCGCCGGCCTGTAGCAGCTGCGACGCAAGCTGGCCTCCGGGCGACGCGTCGCCAACCGACAACGAGTCACCCAGGATGAAGACGCGTTTGCCGCGAACGTCCATGGCCTTATTTGCGTGTGCTGGCGAGGAGAATGCCAGAGCCCACGACAAGCACACCAGCAGCAATACCGAGGCCGACATGAAGACGGCGCCGAGTTTTGTCATCGTCACCTGCGCTGACGCCGAGCTTGGCGGCGATTTTCTTGATGTGTGATTGGACGCCGCCGAGTTGGTTGTCGGCGTGACCGATGAAGCCGGGGAACAAATAGGAGAGTTGGAAGTCACCGATCGGCCACATGTAGCCGATGGACTTGTCGTACTCAGGAGGGATTCCGCGATCCGGAAATCCTCCCGACATGCCCGAGCGCATGAGCGCGTGTTCCCACAACGCATGGGTATCGGCGGAAATCGCGAGGAACGAAAAGGGCGCTACGCTGGCTCCGAGTATTGGCAGCTCATCGTCTTTGTTGTACTTCTTCGTCCAGTAATCCGGCACCCCCTTGGTCGCCTTGGCGACCAAGATCGGCAAGTTGTTCTTGGACCCCTGCTTGAGAAACGCCGCCATGTCCTTGAGGATCTTGAGCGCCTTCTCGGGCGTCGAGGTCATTGCGTCGAGCACGACGCGCGTCGTGGCGCCAAGGCCGCAGCCGGATATGCACTGGTGCGCGAGCATCACTCCCCCCGTTTTTTGGCGTCCCGGTAGATCAACGCCGCGCCGCCCAGTAGGACGGCGCCCAGGATGCCGAGCACGAGATAGGGCCGGTCGGCTTTGGGATCAGTGGCGCCCAGCTCAGCGCCCCGGCAGATCAAGCCTTCGTCGCCCAAGCGACACGGGGGGATCTCGTGGACATGCCCGCGCCCGTGCGGGCCAACGGCGGGACCGGTGTGCTGCATGGCGAGCATTACTTGGCCCTTCGACGACGACCGGGCCCGTTGAATGGCCACGCTTTCATCGTCCGTTTGCAATAGGTCTGGACCTTCGAGACGATTCGCTTGGGCACGTAGTGATCGAACCCGGCCTTCCCGTCGTCGTAACAAATGAAGTCGGAGCTTTTCCCCGTTCGCTCATTGGTGACCCACCCCGACGTTTCGCTTTTGCGTAGTTTAACTACCCACGGGGTGGGCAAGACTAAACGTGCCCGTTTACGTGCCATGCGCTCAGTCTACTACAGCTAGTGTCGGCGCAGCGACGGGATATGGCCGCTGACGGGGTCGGTGGCGCCGTCAAGATCCGTCGTGTAGTGACCGATCATGGCGGGATCGTTCACACCGTCGGATCTGTGGCCGGTGAGCTGCGCGATGCGCCAGCCCGGGACGCCTTGGTTGCGCAGCCACGAGATGCAGGTGTGGCGGAAGATGTGCGGATGAAAACCAGCGATTCCGGCTTTCTGCGCACGCCGCTTCATCGCGCGCAAAAGACCATCGGCGGTGAGGCTGTCCCCGATGGTCGTCTCGCCGCTGAGCTGCGGTCGCGACAGCGATCGAAAGAAGGGACCGGTGTGGACACCCTGGCTCCCAAGCCAATCGCCCCATGCCCCGAGTGCCCCGACCGTTTCGGTGTCGAGGTAGATCGCGTGTTTCTTGCCGCCCTTGAGCGTCACGTTGATGACGTTGGCGCTGAAATCCTCGAAGTGGATGGTGCAGATTCCCGCCCGGCGCAGGCCCGTGCGGAACCCCAGGACGGCGATGGCCATATCGCGCAAGTCGATGGGCCTCTCGCCCTCGCACGCGCCGATGAACGCGGCGCCTTCCTCGTAGGTGAGCGCCCTGCGCGCGGCGGGCTGGTCGGGCCTGAGCGTTTCGGCGTAGCGGGCAAAGTCGAGCGCCGCATTGTTACCGCGCTCGGCACGGCGACGGGATGCGAAGCGCAGACCGGCCAGGTACAGGTTCACGGTCTGTGGTTTACGGCCGCCGACGAGCAAATGATCGCGCCAGCGTTCAACAGCGATGCCGGTCCAGTCTGTTCCAGCAAAGCCTACGAACGAGCGCACGGCGCGTAGGTAGTTCTTTTTGCTGCGGGGACTGAGCTTCGGGCTCGCTTCTACGACGTACTCCAGTTCATTGCCCACGAGGGGAGTCTATCACGGGCTCAACGGTTTCTTTTTTGCGACAATAGCGGCCAGGTACGTATATTTCGTGCCCGGCTAGAAGGCCCTCCGTGGCCGACGTGCCACCAACGGCATCCACGATAATCACCACGACGTATTCTTCCTCGGTGAAATCGTCGTTGTCGTAGTAGCCCCACATGTCTTGGTATTCGCCTTCGATCACCTCGATGATGTCGCCATACACGAAGGCCCGGAAGCCTTCACATTCGCACTTGGTGGTCGCGGTCATGTCGGTTTGCTGGATGGTGCAGCCGCCGCACTGGTGAGCACTTCGGGGGTGGCCGCAATGGCAGTTGTCGTGGCTCATTGAACATTCCTCCTTATCTACAGGTCCAGCTCCACCGACACCCGGACGGTGCCCGGCACCTCGCGCCACACGCGGATGGTTTCTGCTTCGACCTCGGGTTCAAGCGCGAGCTGAACGCACTCGTGTTTGACGTTCGTCCGGGTGACAAGTTTGTAGGCGATACCTTGCTCACCAACGTAGCTGATCAGCAGTTGCTCGTCGGCCAGCTGTTTGGGTTCGGGGGCCGTGGTCAGTTGATCGGGTACCTTCACTTTCGTTCCGTTCTGTGGCGGGGGGGCTATCTTCATACCGGCCAGGGCTGCGAACGGCCGGTGCTTGTCGTCGCTCCACCGACGTTTCCGATACTCGGCCACCATGACGTCGTCGAGCACGGTGATGACCGCCTCGATCAGCCCGTTCGACTTCGCCCGAGGGTGATCGTTGGGCTTGAGCAGCGCGAAGGCCGGGGCGCCGAAGGCCTCCCCGATGTCCACGAGCTTGGCGGTGGTGTCCTTGTGGTCGGGGACGATCTGGACGTCGCCCTTGCGAACAGCTTGCTCGACAACGGAGTCGAGCCACTGCTCCAAGTCCTTGTCGAAGCGGAAGTTCATGTCCAGCGCGATGATGCGCTCACGCAGCCGCTCGATGGCGTGGTGTGAGACATAACGATAGCGTTTCTCACGTGGCTCCTTCTTCATCACTCTCCCCTTCGTGATCGGGTACGAACCGATCGGTTGTCCGAGCAAAATGCTCCAGCGCAACACGGGCCTCGGCGGCCTCGATGCGCGCCAGGTAGAACGCCAGGATGTTCGGGTCCCCGAGGATTTCTTCTTGGGCCTCGCGGATCACGGTGCCCATGAGCGCGTGCGTTTCCTCGACGCCCAGTTCCTCGTTCTTCTTGTTGGCGTTGTACCTCGCGTAGCCGACACGCTCGGCAATCAGGTTCGACCACTCCAACGGGTCGGTGATGTGGAACGTGCCCCCATCACCTTCCCGCACGATGTCGAACTGGCGACGGTGCTGGCGCTTCTGTTTGCGGATGGCGCTTTTTAGCCAGGGTTTCACTTCTTCCTGGCTTTCTTCTTGGTCTTGGTCTTGGCCGCCTTGGCCTTCTCGACCTCGGCGTCTTTGCAGCCCGGGGGAAGCAGCTTGCGCTTGTACTCGTCCGAGCCGACGAGCTTGATCGCACCGGACAGTGAGCGGGTGAGCCAGCTGCGCCACTCGGGGTCCTTGACATCGCTGGCCTTGATGAGCCCGCGAGTGCGCTCAGCCGATCGGATCGCGCTCTGGAGACGGCGCGCTTTCTTGACCATCTCGTTCTTGAGCGTGTCTTCGCCGTCCACCTGCGCGCGAGCACCGAGGCCTTTTTTGGTGGTGAACTCTCGACCGTAGTCGTCGATCAGGATGTTGCGGATCGCGGAGCCGCGCTTGCGGAACAGCTCCACCTCTTTGGACTTGGTGCTCGCGCGCCAAAAGCCCGTCGAGGCCCGATACGCCAGGACCCACGAGATGTAGACCTTGGGGTATTTCTTCGCGGCCCAGTCGTAGAAGTGCGCGGCGCGTCGGGTGAGCGACGAGCCGTCTGCGGCCGGCTTGTAGTGTTTCCGGATCGTGGTGCTTGTTAGCGGTTTTCGTTTACTCACTAGATCTTCTCCTGTTTCTGTTCCTGTTCCTGTTTCTGTTTCTTGTACTCGTCCTCGATCAGCAGCGCCGCCTCGATGACGGCCTCGTAGGCATCACGCATGTCGTCGTCCCCGGCGTTCATGTCGGGGTGGTACTGGCGCGCGAGCTTGCGCTTGTTACCGCGCACCTTGTCGATGTCGATCGGTTTGTTCTTGCGCGGCGGTTCGAGGAGCAGTGTCTCGAACGCTTCACGGAATTCCCGTCGCGACACCGACGACTGTGCGGCTTCGGTGCGCTTCTTGGTGTACCGCAACTTGTTCTGGAAATCCTCGATGGCAACCTTGATGTCGGTTTCGAGCTGGAGCCAGAGTGTCTCCATGTCGGTCACGTCCCCTTGGGGCAGGTTCTTCCGCACGTGGTTGGCGATCTGTTTGCGCAGGCTCGACCAGAAGCTCCGGGTCGATTTGTTGGCGCGTTCCAGCTTCGCGGTGCGCGACATTCCATTGCGAACGCGGGTCCCGTCGGCGCGCTTCGGCAATCGGGCGTACTCGGCCAGCACGTCTTCGAGCGCAACAGCGACGGTGGTCTTGCGTTCGATGGCAAGGCGCCGCGCAGCTCGGTGTAGCCGGGTAGCAGTTTCGAGCTTGAGAGTGCCGCGTTCCAGATGCTCCCAAAGCACGTCGGCATCGGCGGCGTTGTAGAGGTACTGCCGGTTGCCGTACTCGTTCTGCGAGCCGCCAAACGTCTGCTTCAAGAAACAGACGCGGTTCTTGAATTGACGTCGTTGCTCCCGACTAAGCAGTTCCCAAAGCTCGCCCTCGATGCGGGTCTTTTCCCGAAGCGAACTGATGTTCTGGTACTGCTGCAACAGCTGCCGGTAGCTGAACGTGTGGTCCATTATTCGGTGAACTCCTTGAGCACTTGCTGACATTCGAGCACTCCCCTTTCGATGCGATCCAATTTGTCGATGACCCCGCCCATCAATTGGACGAGTAGCAACACTGCGTCTTGAAGCGGCGGCGCAGCTTCGCCGTTGGTGCCGGTATCTTCCTCAATATGATCATCCTCGGGCTCGGGCGCCAGAGGCGGTGGCTCGGGCTCTTGGTGCGGCCAGATGAGCGCCGAGATTTTCTCGGGATCACCGGCCTGGGCGAGCAGCTCGCCTTTCACCGTCGCACTAGCGAGCTTGTATTTGCGCCGCCAGTTGTCGGCTCCCGTTGTTTCAACGATGCCCCATTCGATGAGCCGGTTGAGCACGCGGTTGATCCACGACTCGTACTTGCCGTTGCGCTTGTCGAACAGCTCCCCGCGAGCAAACTCGCCGCCCGTTGCGAGCCGGCGCAGCGCGATTTGTGTTTGCGCGACACGGCGCGCGTCGTCGTCAACGCCCATCGAGCACCTCCCCGAACAGCTTCTCGGCCTTCGCGAGAAAGTCTTCGCGCAGCTTCTTCTCGGCGTCGTCGTGCTCCTGTCGCAGCGCCGACATCTCGTCCCACAGCTTCTTGCCCTCGGCGTACAGCACGACACGCACGGGCCGGAAGGTGCTGCGGTAGCTCTCAATGTAGACGAGCCCGTTGTCGCAGAACCGAGCGACCTCGCCGCCCAAGATGTAGGGGAACGAGCTGTACTTCCAGAACGCGAACAGTCGTTGGTTGCCGGTGCGCGGCTTGCCACTACCCATCACTTCTCCTGTCCGGGGAACCCGGGGTATGTCCGCTTTGGTTTCGCGCTCGGCATGCCGCCACGCTTGGCCGCGCGTCGTCGCTCTGCCGACGCGAACTTGCGGTAAGCCAGGAGGTGCTGCCACGCAAAGTTGTCGCGGGCGTGGTTCGACTTCCGGCCGCCGACTTGCCGCGTCTTGCGCAGCCACGCGAACGCTGACTGCGCCACGCCGACCACGATCGCGTCGTCGAGCGAGCGCAGGTGAATCGATCCATAGATGGTCAACATCTCGACCGGCTCGGCGTCTGCCTTGGGCATCGCCGTGAGCTTTTCGATCCAGGCGCGGCGCGCGTCGGTCTTGGTGTGCTCGTTCGAGAATCGCCGCGCGATGTTTTCTTCATCGGCAGCCATGATCGCCGCGTAGGCTTCGAGCACGTCTTGGTCCCACAGCACGGCGTAGTCGGCCGCGTCGGCCACCGGCGCCCACACACCCTCTTTGCGGTACAGCGGCGGTAGGAAGATGTTGAGCCGTCCGGGGAGCGACTGCTTGCGGATCGTCACCTGAAGGCGGAAGCCTTCGGTGCGGCTGCGGTACGGCGGCGCGATGTAGTGCGCTTGGACCGGGTGGTTCGCCTTCCGGCTGTTGGTCTGGACCTGAACGTGGTCGAGCTTGGCGTGGTCGTACCCGGAGATGCGCCCACCGTGCGCTTGGACCGGGTGGTTCGCCTTCCGGCTGTTGGTCTGGACCTGAACGTGGTCGAGCTTGGCGTGGTCGTACCGGTTGATCTTGGACTTGATCCACTTGAAGCCGGATCGGTCCCGAATAAGGGAACTGTTGACCCCCCAATCGGCTTTGCTGCTGGTTCCTTTATTCCCCACTGTTCACTCCTGGCACCGATGATAATATAGTATCATCATACTCTGCACAATTGCAGTTGTCAAGACCAATCTTTTTCGGCGTCGGTGATCCTGGCGTTGGTCCCCGGTCGTAGCTCGCGCAGCGCCCGCACCACCGCTCGGTCCGTCGCGTGAGCGAGCCGCAGCAGCGCGAGCACCACGGCGG
>JBDHDY010000006.1:0-21411 GCA_039591275.1 Gemmatimonadota bacterium
CTCAGGCGGTGCCCTTGCTGGAGAAGGCCATTGCGGCAGGGGACTCTTCTGTGACCACCTTGCTTCTGTTGGGCGAGGCCATGGAGGGTTCCAGGAGGCGAGTAGCAGCTCTGGGAGTCTACGAGAAGGCGGCGGGTGGGGAGGGTACGCTGGCGCAGACGGCCGAGTTTCGGCGAGCACGCGCGCTCCTGCGGCTGCGCCGTAGGACTGCAGCCGTACAGGCGCTTACGGCGTTTGCCCAGCGCCATCCCGAGCATGCATCAGCACCCCTCGCCCTTTATCTCGCCGCAGACGTAAGAGATGATGCTGGACGCGTCAGCGAGGCGGCCCGGCTGTTTCGCATGGTCGAAGACACCTGGCCGCTCCACCGCTACGCTTCCAGGGCGCGGTTCAGAAGGGCCTCAAGGGCGCTACGCAGGGGAGACACCGAAGCGGCTATGGAGCTGTATCGAAGGGAGGCCGAGCTTGGAGGCCGGGAGGCCGCGCCCGCGCGCTTCCAAATGGCCAGGATTCTGGGGAAGAGGGGGGACTCCACTGCGGCTCACCGGGAGTGGGAGGCGTTGGCGAGGGAGGATTCGCTGGGGTACTACGGCACCATTGCCCGGGAGGCCGGCGGGCTGCCTCTTCCGAACTTTGGCCTGCCCCCGGACGTCCCGCCGGCTCCGGAGATTGCTGAGGCCCTCACAATCCTCGACTTACTGGATGAAGCCGGTTTCACCCGCGAGGCTCAGCTGCACGTTGAGGAGCTTGCGGGCCCGGACGGGCGTGAGGCCGCCGAGCTCATGGATGTCGCGGAGGGATTGATCGCACGCGGCCGGACCCGCGAGGCGATTCGGTTGGGATGGCGGATTACGGCCGATGTCACGCTCAATCATCCTCGGGTCGTGAGGATCATATTCCCCTGGCCAAACCGTAGGCTGGTGGAAAGAGAGGCTAGAGAATTCGGACTCGATCCGTTTCTGGTCGTTGGGCTTATCAGGCAGGAGTCTGCCTTTGATCCCGACGCCACCTCTCGGGCGGGAGCCCGTGGGCTGATGCAGCTCATGCCGACGACGGCGGACGAACTGGCACGCCGCTTGGGGGTTGATTGGAGCGATGATTTGCTCGGAGTCGCCGACGCGAACATGCATCTCGGGGTGGCACATCTTTCCGCACTTCTCCGCCATTATGACGGTCGAGTAATCCCCACTCTGGCGGCGTACAATGCCGGTGGCACACCGGTGGCCCGGTGGCTCAGATTCCCCGAGGCCAACGATCCGTTCCTCTTCGTTGAACGCATCCCATACGTTGAAACGCGCGGATACGTTCGGACCGTTTTGCGCAATCGCGCCATCTACGAAGCGCTATACGGAGGAGCAGTCATGCCGTGACGTCCGTCGCCATGAGGCGGACAATCCACGCCGTTACGTCATCGGTTCTGCTTTTGGGGTTCTTGGGAGACTGGAGCCTGCTTCGGCTGGTCCTCTCCGTCTCTGTGCCGGTGGCTGCGGTCCTTGAGGGAATCCGCATCCGCTATCCGCCGGTCCGCGATGGTTTCTCCCGGCTGGTCCCCGTTTTTCGCCCATCAGAGGCGGCCCGCCCATCCGGAGCGTTTTGGCTCTTGGTCGGGTATGCCGCGGCCGTGTGGTTTCCCGAGACCCCTGCCGCAGCGGGGGTTCTCGCGGGTGCATTGGCGGACCCAGCAGCGTCGCTGGTGGGATCCCGGTGGGGTGGCGGGGAGCGAAAGAGTTGGATCGGCACCGCGGCGGCGCTGGGGGTCTCGCTCGCAATCTTCCTTGCTCTGGGTCTTCCCCTCGTTGCGACCCTGGCGGCGGCGGCAGTAGCAGCGGCGCTCGAGAGGTGGCCCGGGCCTGCAGACGACAACCTCATCATTCCGCCGGGAGTGGCGGTTTGCGTTTGGATGTTAGCCTGAGCAACTCTATCCGCTGGGTACCAGTGTGGTGCGCCGGTGTGTTGGCGTGCGCCACGGCAGGTTCCACAATTCCATTTGCTGGGTCGGCTGCGACGAGGTGCATTGAGTGGCTCGCCTGGTTTCCTTGACGGCCGTTGCCCTGATCCGCACAATTGCGTCGGTGGAAGCTCCCGGATGTGGCGTCGCGGTTACTCGCATTCAGCCAGGAGGGTGGGTGCCAAAGGGCAAAGTCAAATGGTTCAATGAAACCAGCGGATTCGGCTTCATCGAGCAGGAGTCGGATAGGGATGTGTTGGTTCACTTTTCGGCGATTCAAACGGACGGATTCATGACCTTGGTTGAGGGTGACGAAGTCGAATTTGAGGTGTCCACCGGGAAGGATGGCCTTCACGCGTCCAAGGTTGTACGTCTCTAGTAGCTCGATCGACATCCTGCCCCGTCGGTGAACGCACCGACGGGGCTCTTTATTTGATGGTATCTTGCCCTCATGACCGACCTCCCAAGACCGCAGATCTTTCTCGTCGATGGATACGCCCTCATCTATCGGGCATTCTTCGCGATGATTGCCAGGCCGCTGACGACGAGTCGTGGAGAGAACACTTCGGTTGCGTGGGGTGTAGCGAACTTCCTCCTACGCATTCTCGAGGAGTACCGACCTGAGTACCTCGCCTGGGTACACGACGCGGGGTCGTCTTTTCGCACCGAGACCTATCCTGAATACAAGGCCACCCGGGAAAAGTTGGATGAGGAGCTACAGGACGTCTTCGATCGATCGCTCGAGCGTGTCGAGGAGCTACTTGCCGCTTTCAACGTCTCGCTCATCGCGGTCGACGGTTACGAGGCGGACGACGTGATCGGTACGCTCACGACAATAGCGGCAGCCGATGGCTTGCATTCCGTGATCATCTCCGGGGATAAGGATTTCTATCAGCTCATCTCACCCGATGTTTCGCTTTTGAATCCCGGACGTCGCGGTCCTGCTGCAGTTCAGGAAGAGCTGGTAACGGTAGACGCGGCCGCGAATCGGTTAGGTGTGCCTCCCGACCGCGTGGTCGATTACCTGGCGCTCGTGGGCGATTCGTCAGATAACGTCCCGGGCGTGCGAGGGGTTGGTGACAAGACTGCACGGAAGCTCATCGCAGAGTACGGTGATCTCGATACGATTCTCGGTCGTGCTGAGGAGTTTCCGGGAAAACGTGTGCGCGAAGCCCTCGTCGCGGAGGTGGACAATGCCAAGCTGAGCCGCGAGTTGGTAACGATCCACCGCGATGTTCCGGTTGAGCTGGATCTCGAAACCGTGCGAGCGCAGGAACCGGATGCGGGTGCCCTGCGGGAGTTGTTTGCGGAGCTTGAGTTTCACTCGTTGATGGACAAAGTACAGAAGAAGCCGCCGGCCGAAGCCAAGGCGGATTACCGAGTGGTTGATTGTGTAGAGGACCTCGGAGAGGTGATTGCCGTCGCGCGGGACGCAGAGATCGTTGCCATTCGGGCTGAGGGTGAACACGAGGAGGCGCGTCGCGCAAATCTCGTGGGTCTGGCGATTGTAGCGGGTGGCAGAGGTTGGTACCTGACGTTCGGGCATCGTTGTCCCGATGGCGACCTAATGAACGATACCCCGCCGAGCAACTTGCCGCCGCTTTCAGCGCCCGCGATGCGTTCTCTGGTCGAGTTGCTGCAAGATCCCAATGTTCCCAAGGGCGGCCACGACATCAAGAACTCGTGCTTGATCTTGCGGTCTGTGGATGTCGAGCTCGCTGGAGTCGTGTACGACTCGATGCTCGCAAGCTTTCTCTTGGATCCCGGCAAGCGTTCACAGGAGCTTGCTGCAGTGGCTCTGGAGCATCTGGGTGTGCAGGTGTCAACCGATGCAGAAGTTGTGGGGAAGGGGAAAGGGCAGCGGCCGTTTGCGGAGGTGCCGGTTCAAGATGCCGCACGCCATAGCTGTGGGTTGACCGACGTAGTGCTCAAGCTGCGGGATGTGTTCACACCTCTACTGGAGGCTGCCGATCTCGAGCGGTTGCTGCTCGAGATTGAGATGCCCCTCGTCGGTGTTTTGGTGGATATGGAGCAAAGGGGAATCACGCTCGCCATCGACAAGCTGGCTCAGCTCTCGACGCAATATCGTGAGGAGCTACAAGTACTCGAACGGTCGATCCATGAAGAAGCAGGGACTGATTTCAATATCAACAGCACCCCTCAACTTCGCCACGTCCTGTTCGAGAAGCTGCAGCTGCCGGTCATCAAGAAAACCAAGACGGGTCCCTCAACGGATGTCGACGTCCTCACGCAATTGGCTGGGATGGGTTTCACGGTTCCGCAGCTGCTGATCGAGTACCGAGAGTTGTCCAAGCTGCGCTCCACCTACTTAGACGCGCTACCGAGGAGTGTGAGCCCTGCGACAGGGCGGATCCACACTCGCTTCAACCAGACAGGTGCAGCGACCGGAAGGCTTTCGTCTTCGGAGCCGAACCTGCAAAACATCCCGGTGCGCACGGAACGGGGCGGGACGATTCGGCAGTGTTTCATGCCTGGGGAAGGGTGCCGGTTCGTCGTGGCCGATTATTCGCAGATCGAGCTGCGTGTGCTTGCCCACCTCTCGGATGATCCAGCGTTCATAGGGGCCTTCAGGCGCGGTGGAGACATTCATCGAGAGACGGCGGCTATCATCTTCGATACGCCGCCCGATGATGTCACGAGCGAAATGCGTGCTAGGGCCAAGACGATCAACTTTGCGACCATCTACGGACAAGGGCCCTTTGCTCTCGCTCGGCAGTTGGACATCTCACAAGACGAGGCAAGAGCCTTCATCGAGCGGTACTTCGAGCGTTTTGCGGGAGTGCGTGCATTTCTCGACCGCACGATTGAGCGGGCTCGAGAAGTGGGTTACGTGGAGACCTTGTTCGGTCGGCGGCGCTACATCCCGGAGTTGAAGGACCGGAACTTCAATATCCGCGCCTTCGGTGAGCGCACGGCTATGAACTCGCCCATTCAGGGATCCGCCGCCGATCTCATCAAGATAGCGATGATCAATCTTCACAGGTCGCTAGAGAAGGGTGGATTCAAGAGCGCCATGCTGCTTCAGGTGCACGATGAACTGGTTCTCGAGGCTCCTGACGAGGAGGTCGATCGCGTCGTCGGGACGGTCCGCCGTGCAATGGAAGGAGCGGCGAAGCTCAAGGTGCCCCTTGTCGTCGACGTTGGCGTGGGCGCGAACTGGCTCGACGCGAAGCACTGATCTATGAAGCTGGGTTCGGGTGACGTGCGGTGGTGCGAGTTTGCCAAGCGTCGTGCGGGTATGAGTCACGCGCTCAGTGGAGGACTGTGGCTTCATCGGCATACGCTGTGGGGTGAACCGATGGCCCACCTGGTTTCGTCTGACAGGGCCCTGTTGCTCGAGGCGGGGAAGCGGCTCGGTTTGCGAGAGCGCTGGCTTCAATACAAACCGCTCAAGGACCCGCAAACGGGGAAGCGAGTCGAAGCCTGGCACTGGGATCTGCGAGGCCGCTATCTAGACGTCGCTCTTCACCTCGCCGGCCCCCGTGTGGACGGGGGTGGCCGGTGAGCCGTCCGGTGTGTAGGCTGGCGGCCGGCTGGGGATCTGCTCTTTGCTGGCTTCAGTGCTGCGCACTCCGGGCCACCAGTTCCATCCACCGGCTATGTGCATCACGGCTGGCACGAGCACCATCCTGATCAACGTCGCGTCCAAGAAGACCGCCACGGCGAGGCCGAAGCCCAACAGTTGCGCCGCCAGCACCCGTGAGAAGGCGAACGTCCCGAAAACGATCATCATGATCGCGGCCGCGCTCGTAATGACCGATGCGGTTACGCTGAGTCCCTCCATGGTGGCGACATCGTTCTTCTTGGTCCGATCGTAGGCCTCTTTGATGCGGGACAGCAGGAATACTTCGTAGTCCATGCTGAGTCCGAACACCACTGCAAACACCAGCACGGGGACCACGACGTACACCGCTCCCGTGGCTTGAGCCAGCCCGAAGATCCCCACCCCGACCCCTTCCTGGAATACGAGGACCAAGAGACCAAAGGCTCCAAGCACTGAGAGCCCATTCATTACTACAGCCTTGATGGGTACCAGCACGGATTGAAATGCGATGAGCAGCATGACGGCCGTGACGATGACGACGAGGATGATCACCGTGGGGAAGCTGGCCAGCAGATTCTCCTGAAGATCGAGACTCGAAGCGGCGAAGCCCCCGACCTTGATCGAGACTGAATCGAGGCCCCGCACGGAAGGCGCGATGGTCCGCACGTAATGCACGACGTCCATGGCCTCCGCAAACGACGCGGTGTCGGAAAGGATCACATCCATGAGGGTCGTGCGACCGTCCGCGGAGATGTACGCCTTGAAGAACTCCGGGTATCGCTCCCGAGCGGAGGTGAGATCGCTGTATAGCATGCTGTAGCGGAACGCTGACATGCCCGGCTGGATGTCGACGGGACCTCTGATCTGGGACACTCGCGGGTCGGCTTGCACGGAGTCCGAGAACCGCTTGAGGCCGCGAATGTAACGAGTGCCCACGACCCGCTGCCCTTCCGGCGCCTGCAGTGTGACGCGGATGGGCAGGAGCGATCCCCGCGACCCGATGCGCTCGAGCGCGTCTGCGCCGTACGTCGACTCTGTGCCGGGAGGAAACCACCCAGCTCGAGGAAGTCCGATCTTGATCTTCGCTATCGGCCACGTGATGGCTGCGATCAGGGTGATGCCGATGGTGAGCGCTCGCCAGGGGTGGTGGGCCAGCCATCGGGCCCAGCGCTCCCATCCCCTGGGAGTGTGGTACCAGGCCAGGCGGCGCGCGAGCCACCTGGGCCAGTCGATGCGCCGACCCAGGACGGAGAGCACGGCCGGCAGCAACGTGACAGCCAACAGGACGGCGATGCCCACGACGAGCAAGCCGCCGATACCCACGGAGCGAGTCTCGGTAATCGGCGTGATGAGGAGAGATGCGAACCCGATCAAGACGGTCAGACCGCTTGTGATCACCGCCCGGCCGGACGTGCTGATGGATCGGACGGCAGCATCTCGCGCCGAGAGACCGCGGTTCATTTCCTCCCTGAAACGTGTAACGATCAGGAGAGAGTAGTCGATGCCCACGGCAAGTCCGACCATCGTGATGATCGTGATGGCAAAGACAGACATGGGGTAGAAGGAACCGACGACATGGACACCCGCGGCGGCACAGCTGATCGCGAACATACCGATGATGACCGGGAGGATCGCCGCGACAATGGCACCAAAGGCAAGCACCAGTACCATCGACGTCGGAATTAGAGAACGCGTTTCCGCACGCTGAGCGTCCTCGGCGCTCACGGAGCGGGCGTCGTAGTCCAACGCCGGCTCTCCCGTCACGAAAATCTCATACTGGGAGGCCCGGGGGTGTCGGGCCGCGGCCCCATGAATCGCGGCGCGGAACGCGGGAACAGCACGAGTTACCGTGTCCGCGTGCGAGACACCCACTGAAGCAATTAGGAACGTCGTACGCCGATCGCTGCTCACCAGCCCCGAATCGGGCGTCGTGAGGTACGAGATGACCTGGTCGATGTAGGGCTCTCGAAGGGCGACGTCGGAGAGATCCTGGAGCAGGGTACGAAACGGTTGGCTGTCGATGGGGACCGGACCGCTGACCGTTACCGCAATGAACTTGGAAATCGGCCGCTCGAACGCTGCGCGGATTGTTGCGGTGACCTCTGAGGACTCGGTTGGCTTGAGCGAGTGACCTTCGACGCTCAAGACCTCGGCGACGCGAGCTGCCCGAGGCACCGCGAAGGCGGCAACCACGACCCACGCCAGGATGACTGCGAAACGGAACCGAATAACAGTATGCGCGAGCCCTTCCAACTAACTCACCTCCACCCGGCCACGGCCGGGCATGTCATACGACTCCCTGCGGTGCCGAAGCCCGTGCCGGAAAGGAGTTTAGAGCCTCAATCTGAAAAACCTCGAATCATAGACGGGGAACGCCCAGGATGCCAGCCATTGGTGCAGTGTGGCGCGTATTGGGCGGATGGACTCACATTACTTGTTCATGAGTCGGTTCTTGTTCCTCTTGATCGCCGCAGTTGTGGCCATCGGAGCCTTCGTTTTGGGCTTCCGCCGTCCCAGTCAGGGTCCCGCTGAGTCCCCCGGGCCGGCTAGGGGCATTGAAGCGGTCCCCAAGGAGGGTTCCGACGGAGGAGCGGATCGAGACCGAGCGACGATTCAGGCTGCCCTGCGCCGTATTTCCGACAGCGATACCTACCTGCCCGCGATGCTTGTGGAGCGGGACTCCACGCTCATCCGCTGGCCGGACCGATTGGCTGAACCGCTGAGAGTCCATTTTGAGGAGCCTGGCGGATCGGGCTATAAATCGGCCATGGGAAGGGCGGTTCGAGATGCCTTTGCGAGGTGGCGCCGGGTCGCTGGGATTCCGGTGGAGTTCGAGTACGTGCGAGATTCGACGGGGGCCGAGGTGCGGGTGCGGTGGGTGAGGTCCTTTGACATACGCCGCGAGGGCCAGGCAGACGTTACGTGGCGCTCCGACGGTTGGATTACTCGCGCGACGCTCACCTTGGCCACGCACACGGTCGGTGACCGGGAAATGACCACGAACGCAGTCTTCACCGTCGCCGTGCATGAGATCGGACACCTGCTGGGACTCGGCCACTCCGACAGGCCAGCCGACGTAATGTATCCCTCCACCGGCATCCAAGCCCTCACGATCAGGGATCGTCGGACGGCAATGCTGCTGTATGGACTGCCACCGGGCTCGTACAAGCTCGGGCGATAGATCACCGGAGCCGCCGTGAGGGGTGGGATCTGGGAAGCGTTTCCAGTTCGTCCAGCGCCCGCACGGCACCTAGTGCGTAGTCGGCGTACCGCCCAAGCCCTTCAAACGGAAAATCCTCCGCCCACTCGTCTCCAGGCTGGTGGTAACGGTCCCACTTCTTCCGCAACGCCTGCGAGCTGTCGACCGTGAGGCCCTCATAGGGACCGCCACCCGGGACGATAAAGATCGCCGGCACGCCAGCTGCCCAAAACGGGAAGTAGTCGGAATTCGCTCGAGCAGCTGACGTCGTGGCACTCCAGCCCCGAGCCATGGCGACATCGACCGCCAGAAGCCCCAGCGCCGAGCTGTCCCCACCTGCGATTCGCCAGCTCCAAGGGCGTGCGGGGGGTGCACCGGCATCGAGGTTGATGACTGCATACGTGCGCTCGAGAGGCCATACGGGCTGTGTCACGTAAGAATCAGATCCCACAAGACCGGATTCCTCTCCCACAAAGAACAGGAACAAGACGGGCCGCCTGCGCGGGCGGTCGCTTCGATTCAAGGCATCAGCGATCGCCAGGAGCATGGCGACACCTGCGGCATTGTCGGAGAATCCATTGTACAGAGAATCGCCACGAGCGTCCGGCTCCCCGAAACCGAGGTGATCGTAGTGAGCGGTCAAGACGATCGCCTCCCGCGGGTCTCCCTCGGCGGTTGCCGGGAGGAGGCACGCTACGTTATGGGCGGGAATGGCTCGTTCGGAGAATTCAATGTCTACTTTTACAGTGAAAGGGGGAGGGGACCCCGTGGCTCGGCTCTCCGGAGCCACTCCGAACAGCTCCGCAACGGCTTGTGACGCCCGCGGCCCCGCGATGACTGACGGCAGTGTGGGGTAGATCGAAGATCGGGAATTGACGTCGGAGAGGAGCACCAGCCGGGGCCCGCGAGACAGACTGGAAAACGCTCGAGCGTCGGGAATGAGTTGCACGACACCTCGGGCTCCCCGACCCTCCAGCATCTGGGAGGCTTCCGGTGTGACCGTACCCAGAGTGACGGCCACAGCATTTTGCAGACCCGCAGTGGATGGACCGGCTGCGAGGATAGCACTGTCAGGGCCCACAAGCACTGCTGTTCCCTCGAAATCCCTCAGCAATGCCGTGTTGCCCACTCGGGGTGTGAACTCGTGGGGGTACCGAAAGGCTCTCTCACTCCCCTGTCCGGTCAACACGAGTTGGCTGCCGTCGTCTGAAATCACGGCTTCGACAGCGGGCACCGAGTGGAGGTAATCTCCCCCGACCGGGGACAGCCCCTGTTCACGGCATGCGGATCGGATGTATCTCGCGGCGATCTCGGCACCCGCCGTGCCAGTGGCTCGGCCAGCCAGAAGATCGTCGGCGAGAAACCTCGTATACGTTCTGATCAACAGGGTGTCGGTCTCGAACCCCTGAATCGGACCGGGGCCCTCAGGACTTGGCGGTCCACACGCGAGTCCAACGGCAATACCGGCTGCCACCGCGACCAGTGAAGCTCGGCCAGTCTGAAACAACGGTGCTTCCCTCACTTTCTGGCGGTTACTGATGCAGCTAAGATAGGCTCTGGAGAAAGACTTATGGAGACGGAACCACAGGCCAGGTTTGGCCGGAAACGAACTTGAATCTACTCTTCGCTTTCATGGTCGCCGCCCAAATCCACCCGGTGGCGCAAATCGACACAATCGTCGGCGACGGCATACGTGCGGGGGTCTTTCCGGGCGCCGTGGTTGTGATTGGCTGGGCGGACACTGTGCTGTTTGCCAAAGGCTATGGTCGCATGACGTGGTCGTCGGAGACAGAGATTCCCTCCCCAGAGGTGACGCTCTATGATCTCGCCTCCCTCACCAAGGTGGTGGCTACCACGCCGGCCGTCATGGTTCTCCTTGACCGGGAACTCGTCGACCTGGACCGGCCGGTGGGTGAATACCTCGAAGATTTCGTTGGGGAAGGTAAGCAGGCTGTTACCGTCAGACACCTTCTCGAACACACGTCGGGACTCAGGGCTTTTCTTCCGCTGAACACTCTAGCAAGTGACGCCGCAACAGCCCGACATCTAGTGGTCACCGAGCCACTCAGGTGGCCCGTGGGATTGCGTACCGTGTACAGCGATCTCAATGCCATGTTGCTGGGGTGGATCGTCGAGAGCGTCTCCGGCACGACGCTCGACGAATTTGTGGCTCGCGAGGTGTTCCGGCCTCTCGGAATGATGGACACGCGATTTCGCCTCACGTCGGAGGAACGGAGTCGTGCGGCTCCCATCAATATCTGGCGCGGTCACGTCATTAGAGGGGTCGTGCACGATCAAAATGCGGAAATGTTGAACGGCGTTTCAGGCCATGCGGGCGCGTTCAGCACGGGATTGGACCTTGCGCGCTACGCGCAACTCTACCTGAGGCAGAGTGGGGCTGTGGACGGGGTGCAGCTGTTGCGTTCGGAAACGATCGAGCTCTTCACTAGGCGTCTGAGCGGCAACCGCGCCTTGGGATGGGAGATGCGAGACACGACGACTGCCGACAACGCTGGTGCGTTGCTGTCTGCCCGGGCTTTTGGACACGGAGGTTTCACTGGAACATCCGTGTGGATCGACCCCGAGCTCAACTTGTTTGTCGTTTTGCTGACGAATCGTGTCTTTGCTCCGAGAACGCGCGGCTCAATCACGAAGCTCAAGAAGATCCGCGGCTCGTTGGCGGATGCAGCCGTCCTCCTGGCGGAGCGCTCGTGCCGGTTGTCTGGGCGCTCGGGGTGCTGAAGGGGTCGAAGGGTAGTCGTGTAGACGCGACTCCTGCACCTGCCACATTGATCTATGACGCGAAGTGCGCGTTCTGTCAGCGATGGGTGACTCGATTCAAGCGCCTTGATCGGCGAGGAGTGGCCCGGTGGCTACCGTTGCAGAATGCGCAGGCGGAAGGCTTGAGCGGACGAACGCGAGAACAGCTGGAAGCTGCAATGCACCTCGTTAGGTCGGACGGGACGGTCTTTCAGGGAGCTGACGCCGTTCGTGAGCTGCTGAAACTGATCCGTTGGGGATGGGCTTCCGAAACGCTGCTGCTCATTCCGGGTGTCATGGCCATTGCCCGAAGCGTGTACACATGGGTGGCGGTGCGGCGCAACCGGTTTGGCTGTGGAGGCGACCATTGTCGGCGCGCCGTAGCGGGTGGCGCTGCTGATGGCTACGTTTCAACGGAAGACAAGGAGTCGTGATCATGGTCGACGCGGATGCCGCCCGAAAGGCACTTCGGCAGGTCAAAGACCCGGAACTGGATCTCAACATCGTAGACCTTGGGCTCGTGTACGACATCGAGGTGAATGATGGCGATGTCCACGTCAAGATGACGCTCACTTCACCAGGATGTCCTGTCGGTCCCCAGATCATGGGCGACGCCGATCGAGCGATCCGCGCACTGGACGGTGTAAAGGACGTGAAGGTCGAATTAGTGTGGGAGCCGTTCTGGACGCCCGAGCGCATCGACCCGAAGGTGCGCGCGTTTCTGGGCCACTGAGCGAGAGGGAAGAGGCGTTAGGCGCTCTTGTTTGTATTGAGTGCTTCCAGAAGCGCCTTCTCACCCAAAGCTGCACGTTGCCACTTCCTTAGCTCACTCACCTTGCGGAGCTCCTGAACGGTGGACGGCGTCGCTCGAGTGATTGCCTCGAGCGTACCGTTGGGACACAGCACACCGACGTCCACCCCCAGCCTCTTTGCCGTTCCATTTCGCAGCCCCTTTAACCGATCCAAGCGTTGCTTGGCATCCCGATCGATTTTGGGTCGCTTCGATCGTTCGATCGCAGGATATCGGCTCGGCGGCGTTGCGAGCCCGGATCGCACCGCCCCCAACAGTTCCTCTCCGTAGCGACGCACCGTGGAAGTGGGGACTCCCGACAACTTTCCCAGGGCTGCCCGAGTCGTCGGGGCACCTTTGGCCAACGCCAGCAGAGCGTCGTTCCCAAGAACACGAAATGGTGCACGGTCTACGTCGCTGGCCTTGGACTCCCTCCACCCGTGGACGGCCTTCAAGACCGCCCGGCTTCGAGGGGTAAGCGCTTTGGCCCCCTTGAGCCGCAAGAACGCCTGTCCATTGCCGTTGGTGGAGTTCCAGCGAACCGTCTCCAGCTGTTTGAACTCTTCGCGAGCCCACCCCTGGCGGTCCAGGCGATGGAGCTGGCTGTCCAATTCGTCTCGTAGTGCCAGGAGATAGCGAGTGTCGGCTGCTGCGTACTCTATCATGTCGGGAGTGAGGGGGCGTCTAGACCAATCGGCTCTCTGAAGCTTCTTGTTCAGTTGAAGTCCGAAATACTTCGCCAGCAGCGCTCCGAGACCGACCGCCGGTTCGCCGAGGAGCTGGGCAGCGATCTTCGTGTCGAACACGTGCCCCGCCCGAAACTGATAATCACGGTCCAGAACCCTCAGATCGTAGTCTGCGTCGTGGAAGACCACCTCGACCTCCCGGTCCCGCAGTAGCTTGCCGATGGGATCCAGCTTGGTGACCGCAAGCGGGTCGATGATGACCGTTTCTGAGTCCGTCGAGAGCTGGAGTAGGTAGATGCGGTCGTTGTAGCGATGATAGGAGGCGGCCTCGGTGTCGATCGCGACTCTTTCGGTGCCCTGGAGACGCTTGACGAACTTCGCCAGGACTTCGTCACCCGTAATCAGTCGGGGGAGCTTCTGGTTGGAGGACAGCGGTGGCATTGGTCCTCGAAACATGGCACCGTGGCAACCCGAGCGGGAGGGCCGTAATGCCCCGTGCTTGTTTTCTACATAAACTTCCCACTTTCTGTGGAAAAGCCCGTAAGTTGTTCAAGATCCTTGAGTTGTGGATGTGAACATAGTTGCGCCATTAAGACATCATCTCGACAGTATCGCTACATCTTCTGTATCTCAGTCCTGCCTACGTGGCGCTATCGAAGTGTCCGCCGGCAGCAGATGGTGGCCCGCCTGGCGCTCCCGGCGGCCTCCTCCGGCGCTTGATGGCGACTCGGCTATCACGGTTTTCCACAGACTCTGCTGCATTGCGGGACGGTCCGGTGATCGGGAAAACCCGGGTGTGATTGTCACGCCACGTGATGGTCGGATTGTCGCTGGGTGACGATCAAAGGTAAGTTTAACCGCCACACTCCTGCTGCCGGCGGTTCGGTAAAGTGAATTCAAGTCAATCAATTGACCTCCTGGTGTGTCCTGAGGACTGCGATGGTTTTGGGCGCCTAAGCACGTCAGCGGGCATGCGCCTCTTCGAGCGTGCTCGATGGGAAGCGATAGCCCAGGGACCTGGAATGAAGGTCTTCACGAGCAACGGTGTTCGCCCTGCCGTCCGCAAAGTGTCGGCTGACTTCGTGGCGAGCGTCGGGGCCGGAGACGTACTGACGTTTGAGACCGTCCTCACGCACCACGGGAAGACGAGCTTCACGCTGCATCAGACAGCTCGTCGTGTTCCCGATCGTATGTTGGTGGCCGAAGGAGACTTCGTTTTGGTCGCCGTAGACAAGCAAGACAAACCGTGGCCGGTGCCGCAAGAGATTGCTCGGTTCTTCGGCCGTCGGCCTTCGCTTCGGCCGGGCGAAACGCAGCACGTTGCGGTGCGCGGTGCCGCTCTGGCGGTGGACATTCAGGGTGATGGGCCGGCGATGCTCTTCATTCATGGATTTCCGCTCGATCGTACGATGTGGCGGCATTTAATGGCGACGCTGACGGGGTTGCGGCGGATCGCTCCCGATTTGCGAGGTATGGGTTTGAGTGATCTGCCTGAGCCGGGGTTTGGAATGCCCGGCTTTGCAGACGATTTATCCGAGCTGCTTGGCGTTGTGGGCGTCAAGCAGGTGGTGGTTTGCGGCCTTTCGATGGGCGGGTACGTGGCCTTCGAGCTCATGCGACGTCACCCGGAGCTCGTCCGCGCACTCGTGCTCGTAAACACGAGGGCTGATGCCGACGACGATCAGGCAAAAGCCCGGCGTGATGAGATGATCCAGACTGTGGAGCGGGATGGCACTGATGTGCTCGCGGACCTCATGGTGCCGAAGCTGCTGGCGCCCGGAACCTTGACCACAATGCCCAGGGTGGTGGAGCATTTGCGGGCGATGATCTCCGGCAATCCTCCGGCAGGACTCGCGGCAGCTCTAGCGGCTATGCGCGACCGTCCTGACTCGACGGAGTTGTTGGCGAATATTGCCATCCCGACGCTCGTAGTTGCGGGTAGCGATGATCAGTTGATTCCGGCGAAGAACGCCAAGGCAATGGCGAACGCCATTCCGGGAGCTCAGTTCACGTTGATTCCGCAAGCGGGGCATTTGGCTCCTCTGGAGCAACCCATCGCATTGAGCAGGGTGATTGGAGAGTTTCTCGAGTTGTTGAGCTGATTTGCCACGGCTCCAGTCCCTGCCCGTCCGTCGAAAGCGTCATTCGATTCAACCGAGCACTGGGGAAAGTGAAGGCCTCAATTTGCCCTGGTTGCCATGTCACGGGCTGAACACCACGCGCTTGTAATAGGTGGCGGCGTAATTGGCGTCTGCTGCGCGTATTTCCTTGCCAAGCGCGGGGTGGGGGTCACGGTGCTCGAGCGGGGTGGTGTAGGGGAAGGGGCGTCGTACGGCAACGCTGGGGCGGTTGCGGCGGGTCACGGCCCGATCAACAAGCCGGGGCGTATCAGGCAGGCCATCAGATCCCTGTTCAATCCTATCAGCCCTCTATACATCCCGGTCCAGTGGAATCCCGCGCTGCTCGAGTGGCTCCGAGTGTTTAGCGCACATTGCACCGATGTGCATCTGGTGCGGTCCATGCAAACGCTAGGTCCCCTCGGTCATGCTTCTCGCGCTCTTTTCGACGAACTGGTTGATGAAGAGCGGCTCGATTGCCATTACCGTCGCGAGGGCTATTACGAGATCTTCTTGACGGAGCAGGGTCTGGAGTCGGCACGGCGAGAGGTGGAGCTGCAAAGAAGCTTTGGCTACCATCCTGAGGAGCTCACCGGGGCTGAGCTTCGAGAGCGCGAGGCTGTTGTGAGAGAAGACATCATTGGTGGCGTCTTCTTTCCCGAGGCCGCGACGTGTGATCCGCATCGGTTCGTGCTCGAGCTGGCCGACCGCGCACGTCAGCATGGTGCTGAGTTTCACACGCAAACGGAGGTTGCGGAGCTGCTGGTTCGCAACGGGCACGTGTCCGGGGTCCGGACCGGTGACGGCGACGTGGTGAGCGGCGACAGAATAGTCCTTGCAATGGGCGCGTACAGCCCCGATCTCTTGCGCAAGCTCGGATGTGCTTTACCGATTCAAGCCGGTAAGGGCTATCACCGGGATGCCGCGGTGGATTCTGGGGGAATGCCGCCGTTGCGTCACACGTGCATGCTGGGGGAGGCGTCGGTGTTCTGCACGCCCATGGACGGCTTTGTCCGCTTTGCCGGGACACTGGAGTTCTCCGGTGTCAATCACCGTCTCCGGCGCGCGCGACTGGAACAGCTCACCAAAGCGGCGAGCCGTTATTTGAGCGGGGTCGGGGAGGTTGAGTACCGCTCCGAGTGGTGTGGTTTACGGCCCTGTCTGCCCGACGGGTTACCGGCGGTGGGACCGGCGCCCGGACATCCGGGCGTGTTCGTCGCCACAGGGCATGCAATGCTGGGTCTCACGTTGGGTCCCGTCACGGGCAGGTTAGTGGCGGAGTATCTCCTGGACGGGGCCCCGACAATGGACATCCGCGCGCTGGACCCAGGACGCTTCTGAGGTGCAGCGTCTTTCTTGGAGTGATAGATGAAGACCATCATCGAGCCATTCAAGATCAAGGTGGTCGAACCACTGAGCATGACTACTCGTGAGCAACGCGAGCAAATCCTGCACGCCGCTCACTTCAATGTGTTCAACATTCACGCGCGAGACGTCCTCATCGATTTGTTGACGGACAGCGGAACCGGGGCAATGAGCAGCCTTCAATGGGCTGCGATGTTCCAGGGAGATGAGTCGTACGCGGGTGCCGAGAGCTTCTATCGCTTTCAGCGGCAGCTCAGGGAGGTGACGGGCTTTGAGCACATCCTTCCAACGCATCAGGGCAGGGCGAGTGAGCGAATCCTGTTCGAGCTGCTCGGCGGCGAAGGCAAGGTCGTCCCGAACAACAACCACTTCGATACCACTCGGGCTAACATCGAGCACTCGGGGGCCGAGGCTGTCGACCTCGTAGTTGAGGAAGGCACTCACGCCACTGGGCGTTATCCGTTCAAAGGCAATATGGACGTGGCCAAGCTTGTCGAGCTCATCGAGCGCGTAGGCCCCGAGTCCATCCCCCTATGCATGGTTACCGTGACGAATAACTCGGGAGGCGGACAGCCGGTGAGCCTGGAGAACCTCCGGGCTGTTAGAGGTGTGTGCGACAAGTATAGCATCCCGATGTTCCTCGATGCGTGCCGCTTCGCCGAGAACGCTTATTTCATCAAACTCCGTGAGCCCGGTCAACAAGACCGGTCGGTCCGTCAGATCGTTCGCGATATGTTCGACCTGTCGGACGGCGCCACGATTAGTGCGAAGAAGGACGGCCTCGTGAACATCGGAGGAGTACTGTTGCTCCGGAACGAGGAATTGGCCCAGCGGGCCGATGCGTTGCTGATCCTCACTGAGGGCTTCGTGACGTACGGCGGCCTGGCTGGGCGTGATCTCGAAGCGATGGCACAGGGGTTCGAAGAAGTTCTACACGAGGATTACCTGGCCTATCGAATCAGATCCACCGAGTATCTTGGTGAGAAACTTCTCGAAATCGGCTATCAGATCGTTGAGCCGCCGGGCGGCCACGCGATATACATCGACGCGGGACATTTCTGTCCTCACGTCCCGCCGTCGAGCTTTCCCGGCCAAGCGCTTGTCTGTGCTCTCTACCGGCAAGCCGGCATACGGGCCGTGGAAATCGGAAGCGTCATGTTTGGAGCGAATGGCCATCCTCCACCAGCAATGGAGCTAGTGAGATTAGCCGTGCCCCGCAGAGTCTACACGCAGAGCCATGTAGACTACTTAGTGGAGGCGTGTGGCGAGCTGTTTGCGCGGCGCGATTCTCTGCGCGGATTCAGAATCACCAATGATCCACCATACTTACGTCACTTCACTGCTGAGTTCGAGGAACTGTAGCGCACTTCAAGAAGGAAGCGGTGTCGCGGAACGATACAGTCTGTCGTGCACAACTGACAAACTGTCCGGCGTAGTTAGCATGTTGCGTCGTGTGCGTGTGAACGACTTCATGCAGATGTGATTTTCCCCACCGACAAGAAACCCGATTGAACCAAATTGTTGTCTACGATCTCACAACAGTTCCTCACAGTCCTGTTCAAAAAATGAACACATTGATCTTTTTGGTTTCCGACTATTCACATGGTGAGTGGAAGTGGGAACAGCGGGTGCTTGAGGCCGGCGCCGAACCTCCTCCCTGCCCCAAATGTGGGCGGACCGGTTTTTACGGTCCACGCACCCGCCGCTGGAACCGTTTCTATCGGGCGTGTCGTTTTTGTGGTTTCTGGCAGGACCTGGACGATAAAGCGAAGTACTGTCGTCCGGTGGTGCATGGGTGCCACCGATGGCCGGTGGTGGCGGGAGCGCCGTACGTTTGGTGGGTTCTGCCGGGGCAGCGGACGTTCACGTGCGCTTACTGCATGGCAGAAGTCAGTGTCGACCGTGCGGAGGTGAAGAACCCCTTCCTTAGCCGTAATCACCCGTGGTGGAAAGTGCCCCAGAACAAGTCACACGAGCGCTATGTGAAGTTCTGGTCGCAGTGGGCAATCTCCAGGGGTCGTCCGTATCTCTAGTGCCTGCCCCGCATCGGCAGATGCCATAACACGCAACCCCAGGTGAGAGCCTGGGGTTGTTGTGCTTTCGCGGTGCAGGACTCTGCAGTCAAGGCGAGCCTGCCGCGCTACTCATTGTTGCTTTGGATTGCTCCGCGAACTGTGCGATCAACTCATCAAGGTTCCGTGAGTGGTGCATGGAGCAGAAGCGGGGCCCGCACATGGCGCAGAACTCGGCGCTCTTGAAGTACTCCGCCGGTAATGCCTCGTCATGATATTCTCGAGCACGTTCGGGGTCGAGGGAGAGGCGGAACTGTTCACTCCAATCGAATTCGTAACGCGCCTTTGAGAGCGAGTCGTCTCGATCTCGAGCGCCGACTCTGCCGCGGGCGATGTCTGCGGCATGTGCGGCGATCTTGTAGGCGATTACTCCCTGACGCACGTCTTCTGCGTTGGGCAGGCCCAAGTGCTCCTTGGGCGTGACGTAGCACAACATGTCGGCGCCGTACCATCCGATCATAGCAGCGCCGATGGCGCTCGTGATGTGATCGTAGCCCGGGGCGATATCCGTGACCAGGGGGCCGAGCGTGTAGAACGGGGCCTCGTTGCAGATCTCCTTCTCCTTTTGAACATTCATCTCAATCTGGTGCATTGGGATGTGTCCGGGGCCTTCCACCATCACCTGGACATCGCGCTCCCACGAGCGCTTGGTGAGCTCGCCAAGCGTCTCGAGCTCCGCGAACTGAGCCCTGTCCGATGCATCCGCCAGGCTTCCTGGGCGGAGCGAGTCACCAAGAGAGATAGTGACATCGTATGCCCTGAGAATCTCTAGGATATCGTCAAAGCGCTCGTAGAGTGGGTTCTCCTTCCGGTGTGACATCATCCAAACAGCATGGAGAGAACCACCGCGCGAGACGATTCCGGTAACCCGCCCGTGAACGTACTGCAGATGCTCGAGGAGAATGCCGGCGTGAATGGTCATGTAATCCACGCCTTGCTTCGCCTGGTGCTCGATCATGTCAAGTAGATCGTTGGCGGTGAGTTGTGTGACATCTTCAACGGCAAGCACCGCTTGATAGATCGGAACGGTCCCAATAGGCACAGTTGCATGTGCGATAACGGCGGACCGCGTCTCGTCGATTGCATTTCCAGTTGAAAGATCCATGACCGTGTCTGCGCCGTATTTGACGGCCATGTTGAGCTTGTCCACCTCCTCCTGGACGCTCGAGCTCACTGAGGAGTTGCCGATATTCGCGTTTATCTTGACGCGAGCGACCTTGCCGATGCCCATGGGCGCGAGGGAACCCGAGAGGTGGCGTACGTTGGCTGGGATGACGAGCCGCCCTCTGGCTACCTCGTCCCTCACAAGCTCGGGCTCGAGCTCCTCGCGCTCCGCCACGAAGCGCATGGCATCGGTGATCTCGCCTTGCCGGGCGTAGTGCATCTGGGTGGGACAGTCGTGCTTCGACATGATGACTCCCTCCGCCGGTATGAACCGGATCAGGTTCAATGGGTGTGCTCTCAGCCCGCGCTGCAGCGCGGGCACCCCCGTCAACCTGGAATTTACGAATGAAGGGGGCTCGCCGCCACGGACGACTCGGGTGCATTTTAGAAGGTGCCCGAGTTCTAGCCGCCCGAATCCTCGTTTTGCACGGTCAGGTGTTTCCCATGGCGCGAACCTTTCAAGACCACGTCGTTGTTGTCACCGGTGCGTCGCGGGGCATTGGCCGCGCCCTGGCGCTCCAGTTGGCGGAGCAGCGGGCCTTGCTCGCCCTGGCCGCGCGGGATGAAGACCGGCTGGAAGCTGTCGCGGACGAATGTCGCGGCCACGGCGCCCGCGTCATAGTAGTTCCCACCGATGTGACGGAGCGGCTGGAGTGTCAGAGTCTCATGGAACAGACGGCTTCCACCCTGGGTGCGATCGACACCTTGATCAACAATGCCGGAATATCAGTTGTAGCGAGGTTTGAAGACATCCAAGACTTATCGCTGGCCGATCGGGTGATGACGGTGAACTATCTTGGGAGTGTGTACTGCACACATTATGCGCTTCCACATCTGAAGGCCGCTGGAGGCCGCATCGTGGGTGTTTCGAGCCTGACTGGCAAGAGTGGAGTGCCGCTGCGGAGCGTCTATGCCGCGAGCAAGCATGCCATGGCTGGTTTCTTCGACTCGCTGAGAATCGAGGTTCGCAAGTATGGCGTCAGTGTGACGATGGCCTACCCGGATTTCGTGCAGACAGAAGTTCGAGAGCGTGCCCTGGGGCCCGATGGGAAACCCGTGGGACTCGGCCCAGCCGGCCAATCGAACTTCATGACTGCCGAGCGCTGTGCTCAAATCATTCTCGAAGCAGCCGCCAAGCGGAAGCGTGAAGTGATCATGTCCGCTCGCGGCAGAGCAGGCGTGTGGCTGAAGCTGATTGCGCCAAGCCTGCTCGATCGCATGGCTCGAAGAGCCATGGAGCGAGTACACTACGGGACGACGTCGGCTGACGACACTGAAACCTCTCGTCAGGTGTGAAGGCCCGGGTGGGCCGGGCGAGGCTGCGGTGTGGCAGCCGAGGAACCATGGAGGATGCTGGCGGGTTTCCCCTTGACGAACGGGGTTCTCCGGGAAGGTTACGCTACGGTTGCCGTCTTGGAAATGATTCCCAGATTGCCAGGAGGGACACAATGAATCCTTTACGACTACCGCTCGGCCTCACACTTGCTGGTCTCTCTCTGACCGTCTTGGCGTGCGCGCCTGCAGAGGAGGGCCAAGATGCGGCTGCCACTACAGAGGTGCAATTGCCTGACACGACGGGCTCGGCGATGTGGGCTTACCTCCAGGAGGTCAACTACAGCGAGACCTGGACTCTCTGGCCGGATAAGGGAGAGCTGTATCCCGGAACGCAGCCACACGGCATGCTGCTCACGACCTACCTGAACGACGCGGCGCTCGGGGCGCTGACGGGCGGCGCAGGGTCTATG
>JBDHDY010000007.1:0-20997 GCA_039591275.1 Gemmatimonadota bacterium
GTGGTGTTGGTGGTGCTCGACGGCTGGGGGTTTCGCAAGGGGGGCGACGGCAACGCAATCTCTCTCGGCCAGACTCCAGTGTGGGATAGCTTGGTGGAGCGGGGAACGCTCACCCTACTTGAGGCATCGGGACGGGCGGTGGGGCTGCCCGACGGTCAGATGGGAAACAGCGAAGTCGGACACAGCAACCTCGGGGCCGGCCGGGTCATCCAACAGGATATCGTTCGCATTTCCGACGCAATCGCGTCAGGCAGCTTTTTCCAAATTCCGGAGTTCGTCGCACACTGCCGCGGCGTGAAAGCCCGTGACGGTACGCTTCACGTCCTCGGCCTCATCGGAACCGGGGGGGTACACGCTCTCGACAAGCACATAGAGGGTGTTCTGGAACTGGCCAAGCGCCAACGCGTGCGGCGGGTGGCCATTCATGCGTTTCTCGACGGGCGTGACACGCCTCCCACAGCGGGGGCCGACTTCATGAGGGCGCTCGTTCGTACAGCAGGTGAGAAATCCACCGGCGAGACTACATGTTTCCTCGCCACCGCCGCGGGTCGTTATTACGCCATGGACCGCGATCGCCGCTGGGACCGGACCAAGCTGGCCTACAATGCGATTGTCCGGGGCATCGGGCCCGCCGTAAACGACCCGGTTGCTGGGGTGCTCGAGGCCTACGACCGGGGGGAGACAGACGAATTCATCAAACCGATGGTCGTTCATCACGACGGGGAGCCCGTAGCGCCGATTCGCGACGGGGACGCCGTATTCTGCATCAACTTCCGCGCCGACAGAATGCGTCAGATGGTTCGGGCGCTGGCCATCGAGGGGTTTGCCGACTTCGACACGGGTCAGCGACCCAAGGTTGAACTGGTCGCCATGACGGAATACGATGCGACGTTTCCATTCCCCGTCGGCTTCCCGACCGTCACGTTCTCTCGCATTGTCGCCGAGGTGATCTCGGATGCCGGTAGGGCCATGTTTCGTACCGCCGAAACTGAGAAGTATGCTCATGTGACGTACTTCTTCAATTGTGGAGCGGAGACGCCGTTGAAGGGGGAGGAGCGCCTGCTCGTTGAGTCACCCAAAGTGGCAACCTACGATCTGCAGCCGGAGATGAGCGCGGCGCAGGTCACCGACGTCCTCTGTGAGAGAATTGAGGCCCGAGATCACGACTTTATTCTCTGCAACTACGCCAACGGGGACATGGTGGGGCATACAGGGGTATTACCCGCGGCGGTGAAGGCCGTCGAAACGGTGGACTCCTGCCTGGAGCGGGTGCTGCGAAGCGCCGAGAAGGCCGACACTGTCCTTATGATCACCGCCGATCACGGCAATTGCGAGGTGATGATGGACCCCTTGAGCGGCGGCCCACACACAGCCCACACGACCAATCCGGTCCCCTTCGTAATGATCGGGGAACCCAACACGCACTCGCTGCAGTCCGGACGCAGTCTTTGCGACGTCGGCCCAACGGTGCTGGGCCTCCTCGGCCTCGACCTACCCGATGAGATGACCGGACGCGATCTGCGAGAGGTCCGGTAACGTGAGATCTCTTTTGATCGGCATAGCAGCCGCTTTGTCGGTGGCCCAGACCGCGAGCGGCCAGGTTGGACATGACCCCGCGCGGTCACCGTACCGTGACGTACTGGCCAAACAGACGGTGAGCTTTTATGGGGGATATCTCACCGGCGGCCGAGGAGACGCCGACGTGGGGCCTTCGGATGGGCCGCTCTTCGGGGCGCGATGGGATGTCCGTGTGGGAGCTCCCACACGACTCTTCTTGGCGTTTTCCACTGGGACGCTCGAGCGTAACCTGGTGAGACCCAACGAACCTACCGAAACCCGATATTTCGACACCGCCACGCAGTCGATTACGCTCATCGAAGGGGGCTTCAATCTCGTCTTGACTGGCAGGAAGAGTTGGCGCGGCTTCGCGCCGTTCGCCGGGGTTGGATTGGGGGTGGCCGTAGGTAGTAGCGTACCGCAAGATTCATCGGGCTTCGCGTTCAAGACCAAATTCCAGATCGGTCCTGCCCTCGGCATCCGCTGGTTCCTGGGCCAGAAGATCCAGTTTCGGGCGGAGGTACGGGACATAATATGGCGGCTGACGTATCCAGGGACGTTCTTCGAACCCCCGGAAGGCGCTACCGACTTCATCCCCGTGCTCGATCCCGATTTCGCCAACAATTCCCAATGGGTACACCACGCGACATTCTTCTTTTCCGTGGGATACACTTTGAAACGCTAATAGGACTTTGGACTTCTTCCTCGAGGGCCTCCGGCAGGGCGTTCTGCTGATTCTGAAGGGCGACAGCGAGGTCCTAGGCATCACATCTTTCTCCGTTTACGTGGCTGGCATCTCGACGCTTCTGGCGTGCGCGATCGGGGTCCCGGTAGGATTCGTCGTAGGCACCACTCGTTTCTGGGGACGCCGGGCGGCCATCACCGCCCTCAACACGATGCTCGCCTTCCCAACCGTCGTGGTGGGTTTGATCGTGTGGGGCCTGTTGTCGCGCAACGGACCACTGGGGGCCCTCGAGCTGCTCTACACAGGGTGGGCGATCATTGCAGCCGAGGTCATACTCGCCTCGCCCATAGTGGCGGCCTTGACCGCATCGGCTGTCCAGGGCATCGACCCGCGGGTCCGACGCACTGCCTTGACGCTGGGGGCGGGCCCGCTGAGGACGCACTGGGAGGTCGCGCGAGAAGTGCGGTATGCCCTCCTTACCGGGGTTGTAGTCGCATTCGGCCGCGTGCTGGCGGAGGTCGGTGCCGCCATGATCGTTGGAGGTAACATCCGACACCATACGCGGACTCTCACCACAGCCGTCGCGCTTGCAGCTTCACAAGGCGATTTTGCGCTGGCCATGGCGCTGGGCCTAATCCTTCTTGCGCTGGCCTTCACGGTGAACCTGCTGCTGCAGCTACTTCAGGGGCGCGGAAGTGCTTAAGGCGAAGCAGATCGAGTACCGCTACGAGTCTCGACAAGTACTCTCGGTGGACGAGTTCGGACTCGAGCCGGGTACTATCACTGCAGTGGTGGGCGCCAACGGCAGCGGCAAAAGCACACTGTTCAGGATCTTGGCTTTCGTCGATCGTCCTTCATCAGGTGTGCTCGAGCTGGACGGCAAGGTCATCTCATCGCGCGAGGAGCGAAGGACGGCCCGTCGTCAGGTCACGCTGATAGAGCAACAGCCGTTTCTCTTTGGCGGCACCGTACGTGCGAATTGCGCCTACGGGCTGGCCATCCGGGGCGTGCCGAAAGCCGATGCAAGACGGCAGGCAGCTGAAATCCTGGGCCGCATGGGGCTAGCCGAGCTAGCCGGACGCAAGTCCGCCGACCTGAGTGACGGCGAGCGTCAGAAGGTGGCGGTGGCGCGCGCCCTCACCCTCCAACCCCGAGTCCTGTTGCTCGACGAGCCTGCGAGCGCGGCGGACCCTCCATCCACGAATCACCTGTACCGAACTCTGACGGAGGAACGCGAGAAGGGGCTAGCCATCGGATTCAGTACCCATCAGCTGGATGATGCATACCGGTGGTCCGACCGACTCGTCGCCATGGTGGACGGGCGCACGAGCCAAGTAACTCCCGAGAACGTATTCCGCGCAACGCTCTCCGAAGGTGAAGACCCGCCCTTTGCACGCTTGGGCAATTTGAGCATTCACGTCGTCACCGATCGACGGGGTCCCGTCACGATTGCCATCCCACCAGAGGACATCGTGGTGAGCACCGAGCCGCTCCATTCCAGCGTCCGCAACCAGTTTCCCGGCCGCATTACTCGAATCAGTGACGACGGTCATGGCCGGGTGGGGCTAATGGTCGACGTCGGTGTCGACCTATTAGCACGCATCACGCCGGCCGCACTCTCTGACCTTGATCTCTCGCTCGGCTCCAACGTGTTTCTGTCGGTCAAGGCTGTAGCCGTGCGGGTCTTCTAGGCGTGTACTAACTTACGGTACCGTGCCCACAGTCCGCCTGACTCGCGCCGTGCAGTTCAGCGCGGCTCACCGGTACTTCCGACCCGACTGGTCGGACGAGCAAAACCGCCATGCCTTTGGAGCGTGCGCGAACGAGCACGGCCACGGTCACACGTACAAGTGTTTCGTGACCGTATCAGGGCCGATCTCGCAGGACACGTCCACGGTGTTCGATCTGGCGCAGCTCGACAACATCCTCCGCGAGGAAGTGTTGGAACCATTGGATCACCAGCATATCAATCACGCGGTCCCGGAGTTTCATTACGGAGGGCAGATTCCGACGGCGGAGGCGCTAGCCGTCTATCTGTGGGGCCGGATTGTCCGTCGCATCCCTAGCGAGATCGAGCTCCTGTGTGTACGGGTCCAGGAAGATACCGATCTCTTTGCCGAGTACTGCGCGGATGAGTGACGTTCAGGCACGCCGGCCAGCCAAGCGCGGCGGCAAGATGGCGCACCTCGCCGCGGTGGACGAGGTCCCCGTCTGGCTGGAGATAAACGGAGATCCCGCCGTGACCTGGATGTGCACGCCACATCAGCTCGAAGAGCTTGCCATTGGATGGCTGCACGGTGAGGGTTATATCGATGCCCTGTCGGAGCTCGCGAGCCTCCGTCCCTGCGCCACGGAACCCGGTTTTTGGGCGGAGGTGCCGGCGGGTCAGGTCGAGGCGGTGAAGCGTGAGAATCGGCGGCGGGTGCTGGCCTCGGGGTGCGGCGCGGTCACCGCGTTCCTAGCCGACACGGCGACGGTACCTCGGGTGCCGGCGGCGGAGGAACCGCCGGCCGCCGATATGTTGCGGGCTTCGTTCAAGGAACTCTTTGCCCGCGGCGAACGATACAAGGCCACCGGCGGAATCCATGCAGCTGCGCTCGTGAACGGAGGCTCCGTGCTCGCACATGCCGAGGACATCGGCCGGCACAATGCGGTGGACAAGGCCATAGGCGGAGCGCTGCTAGCCCGTCAAAGCCTCCCGGGACACGGACTGCTCGTCACGGGACGGATCTCTGCCGAGCTTGCGTTCAAGGCGGCCCGTGGCGGATTTGGGTTCGTGGCCACGCCGTCGGTTCCCTCCACGCTCGCACAAGAAATTGCCCGCCGAGCCGGCATGCTGCTCGTCGGACGTGCGGTGAGCGGCACGCCCCACTTCCATCACCCCGGAGGGAAGCCATGAGAGCAGCCGTCCTGGCCGGCGGCTTGGCCAGCCGCTTCAGCGGAAAACCCAAGGGCCTGGAAGTAGTGGGTGGAGAGAGGATTCTCAACCGCACCGTAGATATTCTGAAGGCGGTGATGGGATCGCCACCTCTTCTCGTCGCCAATGCGCCCGACGCTGGCACGTGGCACCGCGACCTCGAAGTAACGAAGGACTTACTGCCCGGACAGGGAAGTCTTGGCGGAATTTATACGGCGCTCAAGCACGGCGAGGGACCCGTCTTGGTGCTTGCGTGGGACATGCCCTTTGTCCCGCTCGAGTTGCTTGTCGCACTGCGGGATGGCTCGAGCGCTTACGACGTCTTCTTGCCGGAAAGTCCCGGCCCTCGTGGCGTGGAACCTCTGTGCGCCGTTTACGGGCCCGCCTGCGTCGATCCCATTCACAAATCCCTGGACCGTGAGGACCTTAGGGTGATCGGGTTTCACTCCGAGGTTCGGGCGGGCACACTTCCCCTAGCGGAGGTGCAGAAGCACGGCGATCCCGAGAAGATGTTCTTCAACATCAACTCCGCAGACGATTTGGCGAAAGCTGAGGAAATGTGGCGGACACAACACGCCTGATTTCTGTAGTCGGCAAGAAGGATTCAGGAAAAACCACTCTGGTGGTTGCCCTCTCAGCCGAGTATGTCCGACGCCACAAGCGTGTCGCGACCATCAAACACGGCACCCATCCAGCGCAAGTGGACCAGCAGGGGAAGGATACGTGGCGCCATTATAACGAGGGCAAGGCCGAGCGGGTGATGATAGCCTCCCCCGGGAGTCGCGTGCTGTTCCACCGAACCGACGAGGAGGCAGACCCCATTGCCTTGGCTCGGGAGTACATGCGCGAAGTGGATCTGGTCATTGTCGAGGGATTCACGAAACGCCGGATTCCCAAGATCGAGGTATTCCGCAAGGGCCTGCACGCAACGCCACAATACGACCCGTCGAGTGAGAATGCTGAGGACTGGGTGGCGATGGTCACCGACGACCCTCCGCCAGATCTGCCGTTTCCGTACTTTCGTTTTTCCGATACGTCATGGCTTATGTCGCTCGCGTCCATCGCATGGGAGCGTGCGATCCCAATCGATGGGTGACTCCACGTACACACCTGCTGCCGCCGCAGCAACCATTCTCAGTCACATCCGACCCTTACCGGTGGAACGTGTCTCCCTCGATGCCGCCGAGGGCCGCGTGCTGGCCGAGGATCTGATCTCCCCGATCAACCTGCCCCACTGGGACAATTCTGCGATGGACGGGTACGCCGTCCGCTCAGCAGATCTCCATGACGAGCCTCCCCTCGAGCTCACGGTGATCGAGGACATCCCAGCGGGTGCTTTTCCCCAAAAGCAAGTCGCGCCCGGCTGCTGCGCGCGAATATTCACGGGAGCCCCACTCCCCAAGGGAGCCGACTGCGTCGTTCGGCAGGAGGACACGACAGCCCTCGGACAAGATCGGGTCCGTATCGACCAAACGCGCGACGCCGGGCGCAATGTACGCTATCTGGGCGAGGACGTTAAAAGCGGCGAAACTGTTTTGCATCGAGGAATGCCCCTAGGACCGGCGGAGATCGGTGTCCTCGCATCCCTTGCCCAGGCTGAGGTGATGGTGTTTGGACAACCACGGGTTGGCCTCATGGGCTCAGGCGATGAAATCGCCGATCTCGATGAGCGGGACGAGATCTTGGCAGGCCGAAAGATTGCGTCGTCAAACACCTACACGCTGATCTCGCTAGTGCGCGGTACCCGGTCGGAGCCGATAAACCTCGGCATCGCCAAAGATGATCCCGGCGACATCAAGGCCCGTTTCCTCAGCGCAACCTCCGCCAATCTGATCGTGACGTCGGCAGGCATCAGTGTAGGCGAACACGACTATATGCACCAAGTGCTCGACGAATTGGGCATTCAAGAGAAATTCTGGCGGATCAAGATGCGACCTGGGGCACCAGTGGGATTCGGCCTTCTCGGCGCGCTCGACGGCGTCCCGTGGATTGGCCTCCCCGGCAACCCCGTGAGCACGATGGTTACGTTCGAACTGTTCGTACGCCCGGCCATTCGTAAGATGCTGGGTCACAGCAAGTTGTTTCGCCGAACGGTGCCCGTGCGAATCGATGAGACGATTACCCTGGGGCCGCCGCTTCGTCACTTCCTACGCGTAAGACTGACGCCGAGTAACGGGGAGCTGATTGCCCATCTCACTGGGGGTCAGGGATCAGGCATCCTCACATCGATGGTGAAAGCCGACGCCCTCCTGGTTGTGCCCGAGGACAGGAAGACCGTCGAAAGCGGAGAGACGCTGCAGGCGATCGTTCTCGATGATCCGACGTATGTGGAAGAACCGCCGTGGTAGGGTGTAGGGTGTAGGGTGTAGGGTGTAGGGTGTAGGGTGTAGGGTGACCAAGGCGTAGCAACCTGTGCTCCTACCGTCAACGGGGGGCGGCCGCGCAGCTACATGCGTTTATACGCCGGTCCGCTGCCTCCTTCGCGCGGCGTCCATCTCGGCCCGAGAACGTCTGTGGCCTTGCAGTCAACGCAATTTGGAGCGTTGACCCGAAGGCCGCCGTCCACTACCTCGTAGACGCCGGCGGGACACATATGCGCGTAGAGGCGCGCCATCTCTTCGCTAATGTTTTCTCCAACCAGCAAATGCGTCGGAATGGTGTCTCGCGTCGCGTTGCCCGCCTTGAATACCGCATCCACCTTGCTGAATGTCAGGCTTCCATCTGGCGCAAAGTCGGGCGACTCGCCGACTTTCTTGGCGACGTCGGCATCCCGCGGCATCGCGATCTTCTTGCCAAACAGTCGCCCCCGGCTCAGGGTCATGAGCCCCGCCTTGAGACCGCCTCGGATAAACCCGTCTTTGAAGGCGAGGCGCATGTTCCGCGTCTGATATAGGTCGTCCATGATGAACGAGTCGTTCACAAGTGCGTCGTAGGGTGCCAGCCGCGGCGCAGATGTGTCACCGATCTTCAAAGCGTCGTATATAACTCTCGCGGCGTAGATGCCGGACTGCATGGCGTAGTGGATGCCCTTGAGCGAAGGTACGTTCACGAACCCAGCCGAGTCTCCTAGAATCAGCAAACCGTGACCGTAGCGCCGGTTGGGCATGGAATAAAACCCACCTTCGGGAATGGTCTTGGCCCCCCATTCGACCATCTCACCACCCTCCAGATACGGACGGAAGAGAGGGTGAGTCTTCATTTGCTGAAAGAGCACTTGAACGTCGAGACCGACAGCCCGATAATCGAGACCGGCCACCAAACCTACGGACACGAGATTCGGTTCGAGGGGATACATGAAGCTTCCGCCAAAAGCGTTCTTGGGAAGCGGCCATCCCATGCTGTGGATCACTGTGTCCAGCGGGACTTTCGTTTCCCAAATCTCCTTAACGCCCAGCGCAAAGATCTGTGGATTCTCCGACCCGATGTTCTGCCACCGTAAGTAGGCTTCGGTCAACATGCCACGTGACCCTTCGGCGAGGGCGGTTACTTGAGAAACCACGTCGGTGGGCGGCATGTAGCTGGACAGCGGCTGACCGTCACGATCCAGTCCTGTCGGCGTCGTACGCACACCGACTACGCGATTGCCGTCCACCAGCAGTGCGCCGGCCGGGAATCCAGCAAATACATCGACCCCCAACTCCTCAGCCCTTTGACCGAGCCAGCGCACGATCTCGCAGATAGATGCACTGTAGAACCCACGATTGTTCATGGTGGGGGGCGTGGGAACACGTGTCGCCCTTTTCTCGGTGAGCATGTAGATCGCCTCTTTCCCAACCCGTTGGCGCAGCGGTAACTCGTCGACACCGAGTTCAGGAAAGAGTGTATGGAAAGCGACGGGATTGACCACGGCACCTGATAGGCAGTGCTCACCGAGTGCAGCAGATTTCTCCAAGACACCGATGCTCACTTCGCCAATGCCGTCGCCCGATTCGTTCCCGTTCTTGACAAGTTTGGCGAGCTCGATGGCACCGGCCAGCCCGGCAGGGCCGCCCCCCACGAAGAGCACGTCCACCTCCAACCGCTCTTCCGAAGGGGTATCCCCGATGATGAGTCGCTCGAGGGGAAGTTCGGGTTGCCGGTCTGCAGGTCTCAGCCACCGCGTCGCCATTCCGCTAACTCCCCCGCGCTTTGCTGACCTCCTCGGTGAGACGAGGCAGGATTTCGAAGAGGTCACCAACGATTCCGTAATCTGCCACTTTGAAGATCGGCGCGTCCTTGTCCTTGTTGATCGCGACAATGACCTTCGAGGTGCGCATTCCCGCTAGATGCTGGATCGCTCCGGAAATGCCTATCGCGAAGTAGAGCTGGGGACTGACGGTCTTTCCCGTCTGTCCCACCTGGTCCGAATGCGGGCGCCAGCCGGCGTCGACAACGGCGCGCGAAGCTCCTACGGCCGCGTTGCCGAACGCGTCAACCAGGTCTTCGATAAGTTTGAAGCCGTCCGATTCCTTGAGACCGCGGCCTCCGCTTACGACGACGGCCGCTTCCGAGACATCGAGTCGGGCGCTCTCCGGCTCCTTCACCTCGACCGTTCTTGCACGCACCTCGGCATCCGGGCCACCGGGTGCCGCGACGACTTCAACTACTGCTTCCTGGGGATGCTCCTTGGCCGTGAACACGTTTGGCCGTAGAGATATCACGCAGGGAGCGGAGGTGATGGAGAGTTCGCTCAACGCTTTGCCCGCATAGAGGGGCCGAGTCACTTTGATACCGCCGTTTGCCTCGATCGCGGTTACGTCCGCAGCCAGTGGACACGCAAGACGAGCCGCGATGCGAGGTCCCAGATCCTTCCCCATCGCGGTGGCGGCAAGAACTACCGCGGCGTAACCTCCGCTCTTCGCTCGCTCGACCACAGCTGTCGCGTAGGGCTCCGGCTGGTACAACTTGAATTCCTCGTGCGCCACCACAAAGAGTTTTTCGGCACCAAAGGCTCCGACACTGTCAGTGTCAACGCCGGGAGGGGCGACGAGGATCGCTTCTACGGAGCCACCCAACCCACCGGCCACACCGTGGGCCGCCGTCAAGACTTCGTGCGAGACCTTCTTCAGCGCTCCATCGCGCTGCTCGAGAACTGCTAGCACGCCAGCCATCACAACACCTTCACTTCCGTCCGGAGAGCCTCGATGAGCGCGGGCACCGCGTCCGGACCTTCACCGAGGATCCGGCCTCCAGCGCGAGGAGCCGGTAGCTCCAGCGCGCCCATCGTCACGCCACCCTCTCCCACCTCTACGTCCTTGACCTCGAGGGGTTTCTTTTTTGCGAGCATGATGCCGCGAAGGGCGGGATAACGCGGTTCGTTGAGCCCCTTCTCCGCAGTGAGAACTGCGGGAAGCTGAAACTCGACCACCTCAACGCCGCCTTCTATCTCGCGTTCAGCCCTTCCCTTCCCATCAGCAATCTGAAGATGCGAGATGGCGCTCACGCTCGGCATGCCGAGAAGCTCCGCAACCATCGTTCCGACCGCCTGGCTGGAGTCGTCGACTGCGAGCTTGCCAAATAGAATCAGATCGTATGCGCCGCCTTCCAGTTCGCCCGCAAGTGCCTGGGCGTTGGCCACTGGGTCGAGGGAGACTGCATCTGTCTTGAGGAGCACTCCCCGATCGGCACCCATCGCCAGGGCTGTGCGAATTGTCTCCTGCGAGGCATCGCTCCCTAACGCGATGATTACCACCTCGCCGGATCCAGCTTGTTCTTTCAGCTTGAGCGCTTCCTCAACCGCGTACTCGTCGTAAGGGTTGAGAACGAATTTGACACCGGTCTCATCGATGGACTTCCCATCGGATCCTATTTTGATGCGGGCCTCGGTGTCGGGAACCCGCTTTATGCACACAGCGACCTTCACCGTAACTCCATTAGTTGTCTGGATTTATAGAATCAACACCGACCGCCAATCGGCCAGCGGAAGGTACTCTCAGTGATGACGCGAGGCAACGGGAGCCATTACAACGGTGATCATATCTCACCCCATAATGCCAACGCAGAGCTAGAGGATGTGAGGCGACCTCGGGCGAAGATGTCTTGTACTAATGGCCCTCCTCTGTTGCGACGTCGTCGCTCCTACCATACCGTCTAACCAGTACGGTGAAAGCGATTTCGAACTCGGCTCGACTTCATTTTGGCGTGCTTGTGGAGGTACTCATGCATGGTTATCGGTGCACCACCGTCTTGACGGTGGTGGGGCTCATCCTGCCAGGCGCAGCGATGCCGCAGCAACCCGGAGCCTACCTCGGCGATCTCTCCTGGACGGAAGCACAGCGCCGACTACAGGAAGTCCCGGTGGTAGTGGTCCCTTTTGGTGCGGGTGCAAAGGAGCACGGTCCCCATCTTCCTATGAACGCTGACCGGATCGTCATGGAGTACTTGGCACAGCGGGCGGTCGAAGCCATGCCGGTAATCGTGGCACCCCCATTACTCCACGGCTGGTTCCCAGCATTCAGAAGCTTTCCAGGAACCGAAATTCCCGACGCCGATCTCTTCGCACGCCATGCCTTCGAGGTGGCCCGGTCGCTCGTGAGGCACGGAGCCAAACGCATTGTCTTCTTGAACACCGGTATCAGCCGTGCAACGGGTCTTCCGCTTTCCATCGCCGCCCGCGAGGTGCGCGTAGAGTTGTCAACGCCCGCACTCGTTGTGTCATGGGACGATCTCGAGACCCCTGAGATCGACGCACTGCAAGAACAGCGGGCAGGGGGACATGGCGGGGAGATCGAAACTTCAATCCACCTCTTCCTGCAGCCCGAACTCGTTGACATGGATCGCGCCGTGCCGGACTACGGCGACGAGCGCTCCCAAGATTACCCCGGATACGAACCCGGCCTATTCTCGCGAGACCGGGGGGACCCCGAGTACTCGGAAACGGGACTCTTCGGCGATCCGACGCTAGCCACGGCCGAGAAGGGACGTCGAGCCCTCCAAGTCTTGACACGACAATGGCTTCGGGCCCTGGAGGGCTTTGGCCAGACGCCCCTTCCGTCCAGGGAGATCCGCTAAACCCGTGAGCGATACGACGACCTCGGCACCATTTGACCCCATGAAACTTTTGCCTGTGGGGGGCCGTCGTGATCGAAAGAAGGTCGAATTGGCCCACACTTCACCTACACCCTCGCAGTCAGGGGGACGCTAATGAAAACGCTTGCGGTTTGGGCTCTCGCCGTCGTCGGATCCGGGGTGGGGGTGAAAGCGTACGTCGACCATCGGCAATCCCAAGTGGACGAGACCCTCCCCGCTGCAACCGAAGGAATCGTGGTCGTGAGGGTACCGGACGGTACGATCAAGATCGAGGGCTGGGGGAGAGACGAGATCAGGGTGGCGGGAACCGTGGCCGATCCCGAGTATCTCGAGTTCACCAGCGACCACAGTCACGCCGACGTAACGCTCCTGCCCGAGCTAACGGCAGAGGAGGCGAGTGACGTGGACTTGATGATCACCGTTCCTGTGGGAAGTTCGGTCGATGTAGAGACAGACGGTGCTTCGGTCGATGTCTCGGGCATTGAGGGAGTCGTGCGGCTACACTCGGAAAGCGGCGACTTGGCTGTTTCGGGCAACCCGATGGGCATCGTTGCCAGGTCGCTCAGTGGCGACATCGACATCGACGCTGAGAAGGCCCCCGGCATCGTCCACTCCGAAGAAGGCAAAGTGCGTCTGCGCGGTGGTGTCCGAGAAACCATGGCCTCTGGGGAGTTCTACAGATGGTCCCGCGAGCGCCGTGACGATCGCGGAACGGATCAACATGACGTAGACCACGATGACCTCCGGCATGAAATGGATCACGCCAGACGTGATTCAGAGAGAGAGTCTCATCTCGACGAGGATATTGAGCAGCTCGGTGAGCATATCGGTTCGATCGTGGGTCGGGTCCTGCAGGATATTGAGGTGGGCGGATTTCTCGACGTCGAAGAGCTGGACGGAAAACTCGATGTGAGTCTGTCCGCGGACCTGGAAGTGGATTTGGAGGAACTCGAAAGCCTATTCGCTGAACTCGAACATGAACTCGGCGAGGGGATGATGATCCTGGGCGACGAGCTGGAACACCTGGGCGACGACTTGCGGCGAGGTGCTGAACGCTCCTCGCGCTCGCCGCGATAGGGGATCGGCGGCGCGGATCATCCCGTCGCTCCAGCTTGGGCTGAGCACATCTCCCGCACACGACGAATAAAGCCAGATGCCCGTGAGCTCCACAATGGACTCACGGGCTTTTTAATGGCGGCCAGTGTTTTGTAGCAGAACACCTTCCGTTAGCGAGCTTATGCTCCAAACGCGTCGATTCCCGTGATGGCCTTGCCGAGCACCAGCGTGTGCACGTCGTGGGTGCCCTCGTACGTGTAGACGCTTTCCAGGTTGGTCATGTGTCGCATGGCCTGATACTCCGCGAGGATACCGTTGGCACCCAGCAGCCGTCGAGTTTCCCTGGCAATGTCGGTCGCCATATCGACGTTGTTGCGTTTGGCAAGGGACACCTGATCAGGCGTCATGGTTCCCTTGTCCTTTAGTCTTCCTAGCTGAACGCACAGGAGCTGTGCTTTGGTGATCTCCGTGAGCATTTCCGCCAGGCGCGCCTGTTGGATTTGGAAGCTCCCAATTGGCTTGTCGAACATGATCCGGTTCTTGGCGTAACTCACCGCTTCATCGAAACACGCCATGGCCGCACCCACACCGCCCCACGCAATACCATAGCGGGCCTGAGTGAGGCACATGAGGGGGCTTCGCAGCCCCTTACTGTTTGGAAGCAGTGCGTCTTGCGACACGTGAACGTCCTCGAGTACTAGCTCACTCGTGTCACTGGCCCTGAGTGAGATCTTACCCTTCTGGTCTTTGGCGGTGAACCCCTTTGCGTCGGTAGGTACAACGAACCCGCGAATGGATCCGACGTCATCGAGTTCACCGATCTTGGCCCAAATGATGGCGACATGCGCGGCGGATCCGTTTGTAATCCACATCTTGGCTCCGTTCAGTACCCAACCGCCGTCAGTTTGCCGAGCAGTGGTAATTAAACCGCCTGGATTAGATCCATAATCGGGCTCTGTCAGGCCAAAACAGCCAATCAGCTCTCCGCTTGCGAGTCGCGGGAGCCATTCTTTTCTCTGTTCCTCGCTGCCGAAGGTGTAAATCGGATACATCACCAGCGCGCCCTGCACAGACGCAAACGAGCGGACTCCGCTATCACCTCGCTCCAGTTCCTGCATGATCAGGCCGTAGGCCACGTTGTTCAACCCGGCACAGCCATATTCTTCCGGCAGGTTGGCGCCGAAGAGCCCGAGCTCGGCCATCTGCGGCACGAGTTGCATGGGGAATCGGCCTTCGATGTAATGGTCACCGATGATGGGCATGAGCTCGTCATCCACCCAGCGTCGCACCGTGTCGCGTACCGCCCGCTCTTCCTCGGCGAGCAAGGAGTCGCAGTCGTAGAAATCAACTCCCTGGAAGGACATCGTCGTCGTCCCTTTGGTTGAGTGGTTCGCTCGAGTCGCTGATGTCACGCATAGCGCGGGGCGCGATGCCCAAGACTCGAGCTTTCTTTCGAAACGCGGGGCCATGATCCACTGCGAGCCCGCTTTCAGCCTGCCATTGGTGAATCATTTCGTGCAACAACGTATGCTCAACTTCGGTCCATCCATCTCGCTCTATGTGGCGCCGGCTGATGCTGATCTCGACTGCGCGGTCGTGACTATCGAGTGTGATTTCCCCGAGCCTGGTCTGCATGCGGTGTGAAACACGAAACCGAATGCTTGATAGCGTCCCGCCGAAGTGGAGCTCATTGAGCCGGCTGTAACGCAATCCCAGTTCTTTCACGAGAGGTCGATCCCGAGGGCTTACCGACGGGCGCCTTCGGCGGCGGCGACGCTGCTGGGAAGTGTACTCGAAGACGGGAAACGAGAGAATGAGACGCCTGGCGCCTGCCCGGTCTCGTCTAACCGTCCCCGGGTTGGTGAATGTCACAACGGCGCGCAGCACGGCGTCGGGCGCGTAGGCAAACCCCCGATGGATTCTGAGGACCCCCCGCCCCGTCAGGTTCACCATGACTGACTGGTTATCGTGAAATTGAATCTGCCGCACACCGCGGAGTCCGAAGGCACCAAGCCTTCTCTCCAGCAGATCCTCGTCAAACAACTCCTGTTGCAAGCTCTGCATCACTCGTCATGCGCTTGCGCGCAAAGTAGTTGCTGTCCGAGCGTCGAAAAAGTCGATTGTCGCTCTCCCATTTGTAGACGTCCACCTGTACCGCGTCCTCACCGAGGCTGATCCGATGAAACGCTGAGGTAAGGTCTCCTCGCGTCCGGATAGAGAGAGTCCCAACGCAAGAGATCACTACTCCATCGAGCAGCTCTGCTTTTTCCTGATGATCGTGGCCACAGAGTACGATGTCGGCACCCGAATCAACGATGCGTCGCTGTGCCCGACGCCAACGAGCCAACCCCATGCGGTTGGACAGCTCGCCGCGAAGGACGTTGTGGTGCAGGACCAAGATCCTTGTCTGCTCGGGGCGGGCCTTGTTGAAGACCTCCTTGACCTTTGAGATCTCTTTTGCACGAAGATGACCCTTGATGGAGATGTCCTTCGGTCTGAGTGTCAACGATCCCCAAGCGACGCCATGTGAGGTAAGGGCGCTCATGACAATCGCATCTGCCAGATCGAGGGTTGGGGAGAGCTGCGGGCCGAAGTATCTCCGATACTTGCTGTACTTCACGGCCGAAGAAAACGGAATGAGAGGTCGCCACCACCACTGCACATCGTGGTTGCCGGGGATGACGAGCACCGGCGCGGTGCGTTCCAACTCCCGCACAAAGGCGTGGGCCGCCATGAACTCACCGTGGCGGGCTCGCAGCGTGAGATCACCGGAGAGCACAATGACCGAGGGCTCCAGGTCAGGAATCAGCGATTCGAGATTCTGGATCTTCGGTAGATCCGCTTCAGCCCCGAAATGCGGATCGGAGATGTGCACGACACTGAAGCTCATGGACCTTTCCCTCTCACCTTAGCAACTGCCGCATCGTCCTCTGGACGACGAGGTTGGTCAGCACATACCATAGAATGACTCCCACCACTCCCACCAGGCGGGCCTGGTCATTGTCCGGCATTCGCAGCAGGGTGTAACCTGCTACAGCAAGGCTTGAGATACCTGCCATGAGGCGCCCCGTCCTGCGCGCACGATGCTCAATCTGTTCCCGACACTCTCCACAGATCTCGCCGAACGGAAGCTTTACCTCCCGATGACACCGTGGACACTCGTGCTCAACCAAGCCCGGCACTAACGGCCTGGGCGAATTCCATCCTCGAAGCATTGTCACCAAGATTCTTCGTGGCCTCGGAACGATCCTGGAATGTATAGGTGGAAGGGCTCGCACACCCATGGCGGGCGATCTCGGTCGCATTGAGCGCTGCCGTGCACATTACTGCCCCAGGGGTGTCAGCGATTCCAGCGCCTCCTTGACGGCTGCCCACGGATCTTCAGCTACCGCCCTGGCCACGGTGCGCCATCTCAGGCGCCCCAGCCGCACGTCCGCCATCACCACGGTCAACTCTGCGCGGCCGGATCCGTTTCCCTCGTCGAAAAAGAGCAGGCTTGCAGGAACCAGAGCGTACCGATCCCCCGGAACCGCGGTCAGAGTCCGCAATTGGCTGCGGAGGGGGTCCGGAATCGTAGACATGCCCGACCGGCGTAGGAGCGCTGTCCCCATCTGGTCCGGATCGGGCAGCAGGCCGGGGGCCTGCTGCGCCGCGCGGCGCAGGGCCTCGGGAAGGACCCAGCTTACTTCCGGCGCACGCGCCGTGAGTGCCTGGGCGATCAGGCTATCGGCTACGTCCAGGGCCTCTCGTCGAGGAGATACGAACGCATCCCATCCAAGCGATGCTTCTGCGAGGACCAGGGTGAGCGGATACACCGTCACCGGCTGGCCGCTCAGGCCCGCTGTGGGTATAGGTGTGGTGGCGGGCGGAACATCGTCAGCCGGCTGCGCCGTTCCGCAACCGGCCGCAACCCCAACGAGGCACGATACCGCGATTGCGATTAGGCGTTGCGCCATTCGGGCTGCCGTCCTTCGACGGAGCTTTGAATACCTTCCTGAGCGTCTGCGAGGGACATGAGGTCGCGCAGATAGATGTTCTCCACTTTGTACAGCGCTTCCTCGTACGCGACGTAATACGATTCGACCTGCGCACGCTTGGCCAGTTGGAGCACCGGACCCGACTTGCTGGTGAACTTTCCGATGAACTCTCTCAGGCCATTCTCGAAGTCGTCATCGCTGAAGACGCGATTGACGAGGCCATACTCGTGGAGTTCTCGAGCAGTGATCTCATCTCCGGTGAGAATCCACTCCATCGCCTTCCGACGCGGGCCCGCTCGAGGCAGAACCACGCAGGCCAAGGGCGGAAAGATTCCCAGGCCTGTCTCCGGGAAGCCGAACCGCGCCGATTCGGACGCCACCACGAGATTGCAGCCGATGGCCAGTTCGAAGCCGCCCCCGAGCGCCGGGCCGTCGACCGCGGAAACAGCAATGATGTCCAACAGCCGAATGGTCTCGAAGATGCGGTGAAAGACCTGTAGCATCCGCGAGATTTTGTCTCGTGCAAGATCCGCAACGTCGACGCCGCCACAGAACGTTTCTCCCCTACCTCTGATGACGAGTACTTTCAACTCCGGGTGGTTGCGGAGCTCGAGCAGGGCAGAGTTCATCTGCTCCATCATCTCTATACTCATCACGTTGCGCGGAGGGCGATTCAACGTCAGTGTTGCCACCCCGCCCTCGTAGCTGCACTCGATGAATGGATCGGCCACACGGACTCCCTCGTTATGGCTTTTTGGGGTTGACGGTTTGCTGAAGTTACCCAGCGGCCCGGTGAGGGCCAAGTCGGCGGGTCAACTGCCCAAGGTCATGCCCCCATCCACCAAGATGACCTGGCCAGTGATATGGCGGGCGTCCTCGGAGCAGAGGAAGACCACGACGCGCGCGACGTCCTCTGGCTCCGCGACACGCCCGAGCACCGAGCTGCGCGCGGCCTGTTCCACGATCTCCGCCGGCAAGGTGGACAACATTTCGGTCCGCACGAACCCTGGCGCCACGGCGTTCACATTGACGCTGGACGGTCCGAGCTCGACTGCTGCTGCCTTGGTAAGCCCAACCAACGCCGCCTTGCTCGCCGCGTAGTTGGCCACACCGAACCCCGGCCGATTGGCCTGATGAGATGCAATATTCGCGATTTTACCGAATTTCTGACTGCGAAATTGTGGAGTCACCGCTTGGATACAATGGAAGGACCCGGTGACGTTCGTCTCGAGGACGTCCTCCCAAGCCTCGCTAGAAAGACGCCAGAGCGCACCGTCGCGGGCAATGCCAGCGTTGTTCACGAGATAATGCACGCCGCCCAGTTCGGCCTTCACCGCCTCAACGAACGCGCCCACTGCAGCTCGATCCCGCACATCGCAGTGGGCGTTGAACACCCGTACTCCGTACATGCGCAATGCCGTTTCTGTGAGGACGGCTTGCGCAGATATGTCGCGGTCGCTGAGATCCAGATAGTTGAAGGCGACGTTGACCTTGCGCCGGGCAAACTCGAGGCTTATGGCACGACCAAGTCCCGTGGCACCACCCGTGACAATGGCCACATGTCCTTCCATCGACTCGTGCTCGACACGAGCCGCCTCGGGTTGCTCGGCGAGCATGGCCCCGGACGATCGCTGCCTAGGAGCAGCACTCCAAGGATCCGAATCAGAGGGACCGTACGGGATAGGTAACTCTGAGGTTGCGGGTTGCTACGAACGTACTGAGTGGATGCGGGTTCGGTAAGGGCGAAGGCGGCCGGTTCGCTCCGGCAGCCCTGACTGGCATGTGAGTGGGGTAGATCGACCGCTCCCTCAAAGGCCCATCCCCCACCGCATCAGGCTCACGGGAAGTCCTCCAAATCGCAGCACCGCCTCATGAAAGGACCGAACGGTGTAGTCACTTCCGTGCTTCTGCTGGAAATCACACCGCAGGGCCTTGAGATCACGTCGGCCCACCGCGTAGCAGAGTTGGTAAGCCGGCTCAGCGCAATACCGCCGAATCTCTGCCTCTGCATGGCTACGATCCACCCGTAACCGGTCCACCAGGATCTGCACAGCTTGCTCAAACGTCATGCCGCGGGTGTGCAGCCCCACATCGACGACAACTCGGACGGCTCGCCAAAGCAGTGCGAGTCGCTGGAAGAGGCGCTCCTCAACTGAACGGTAAAAGCCCTCCTCTCCCATCATGTCCTCACAGTAGAGCGCCCACCCCTCGTAAGTCAGCGGAGTCCCAATGAACTTCCGGACTGTGCGGGGCTGCGCCTGCGCCATCAAGAAATGTAGGTGGTGACCGGGATACCCCTCGTGCAGCGCCGTAACCGGGATCTCGTGACTGCAATGATCTCGCAGAAGCCTCCGCCGCGCCGCCTCGTCGAGCGTTCCGTCGGGAGAGGAAACGTAAAACAACCCCGTGCGATCGTTCGCGAAGAAGCCGGGCGGCTGGTAGGCAGCAAATGGGATCAACGGGTGGAGGAACGGTGGCGACTCCACAACCTGCAACTCTCCAGGCGGGATCGCTGCCAATCCCCTCTCCTCCACGAAACGACGCGCGCGGTTCATTTCCTCATCGTACACAGACACCAAAGCATCGGAGCTCGGATGAGTGCCGCGGAGACGCTCCACGAGATCCGGCCACCCCGCGTTGCCTCCGATCTCCTTCCCCAGCTCTTCAAGTTGGGCATCCACTTCCTCGGCAAGCGTGACGCCGTAGCGCCACAGCTCGCTGGCATTGTTCTGCGACGCATGTTGATAATGAAGGCGGAAGTTGAAAGCCTCTTCGCCGACCGCAAACTCTCCGTCCGCGTCGGAGCGTAGGTCATCCAAGTGAGCGACAAAGTGACGCAACTCGGCGATGGCGCTCGCTCGCGCGGCGCTGAAATCCTCGTCGCTGTCGACTCGCAGTTGGTTCGGCAGCTGCTCGAGCAGCACCAGTCCACCCTCCGCAATGTCCATCGCCGTCGTTACGAATACCTGGGAGCAGTCGCGGAAGGTAGCTTTGGCCGCCTCCAGAAACCCAGGAATGGCTTCGAGGCGACAACGGATCGCCTGAATGCGCCCGGCGCGCGACCGCCCCTGGCGAACGAGCAGCAGGTAGATCCCTTCGAGGAGATGTGAAAGCCAAAAAGCCGGATTCTTGACGTGGGGCTGCTCGGCGACAAACCGATGGACCGTGACGCGGATTTCGTTGAGGAGTGCCGTTCGGTCGATTTCGTCGTCCAACTCCTCGAACTGCAGAGCCTCCAGTGCGTTGGCAACAGCTTTGAGCGCCACAACGTGTTCCCTGACCTCTTCCGCCCCGAACGTCCCGAGGCGCTCGTCATGTTCCGTGAGTCCGGCGGCACTCGCATCAACAGGATCGAAGTGCCAGCGAAGATCCAGGTACGATTCGAGCAGATGGGAAAAGGCCTCGTTGGCCATCACACGTCTAGATCCATCTTGTCGTCGCCCCCCGCTCCCGACGCAAGGCGATGGCATTCGTCGTCGCGCAGTATACGGTCCGCTGTCTTGGCGGCGTCAAAAAGTTTTTGGCACAGCGCTTCATCGCTCGAGCTGTAACCGTGCTCCTCCAGCCAACACCGTACATTCGAGAGCCCTGACACCGGAGATATCTCGATCCGCTGACGAGCTCCAAAGATGCCCGCCGGCACGGACGAGTAGACCCGATCGGCCAGCCAGTCGTCCCCCTTACGGCGTGCCTTGATGATGGCGGCAGCGTGCACACCCGTACCCGTTCTGAAGGCGTCGTCACCCATCACGGGATAATTGGCCGGCTGAGGCACTCCGATGGACTCCGCAGCGAGC
>JBDHDY010000008.1:0-19001 GCA_039591275.1 Gemmatimonadota bacterium
ACATGTTCTACCATGGGGCCACTCCGTCAACCGATTAAAGGGGCGATTCCGGGCGAACTGATGAAAGAAACGCCGACCCGGTGGTGCGGAGCGGCGCTTTGCGACTCATAATCTCGGGCCAAGCTAGCTGCCCCTCGGACGAGCGGCAAGGATCGGCCTTCTCAATCTGAGCGAGCGGTTTGCACGTCGCGAGGCAATCGGCCTACGATGACAAAACCTGAAGAAGAATTCGGTCGTTTCTGAAGCAATCTTCATGGTCCGTCAGCAAATTTTACATGGATGCTCTGATTCCGGAGGATCGCCCTGTGGGAGAGACCGAGTTAGACCGACGCCTCCGTGGGCTTCAGTGCCTCGTGGGCAACACGCCGCTCTTGGCCATCGATTACCAGTTTCGTGGTCGCAAGGGGGTCGTATACGCGAAGGCCGAGAACCTCAACATGACCGGTTCCGTCAAAGACCGGATGGCATTTCATATTCTGCGACAGGGATATGCCAAAGGAGCGCTGCGCCCGGGCGACCGGATTGTCGAGGCTACGAGTGGCAATACGGGGATTTCGTTCGCTGCCGTGGGCCGTGCACTGGGCCACCCAGTCTCGATCTTCATGCCGGACTGGATGAGTCCAGAGCGGGTTGCCCTCATCCGTTGCCTAGGCGCAGAGATTCATCTGGTGAGCAAGGAAGAAGGTGGCTTCCTCGGTAGCATCGAGCGCGCCGAGGGACTTGCGACCAGCCTCGAGCGGTCCTTCCTCCCCCAGCAGTTTGCCAACCAGGACAACGTCGAGGCCCACGCCAGGGGGACTGGGCCCGAGATCTGGTGGCAACTCCGCTTCAGGTCGATACAGCCCGATGCCTTTGTGGCCGGAGTGGGCACGGGTGGCACGATCATGGGGGTCGGGCGCTTCCTCCGCGGGGTGAATCCGGTTGTGAAGCTCTACCCTTTAGAGCCCTCCAATTCGCCCACGCTCTCCACCGGGCACAAGGTAGGCAAGCACCGCATTCAAGGGATCTCTGATGAGTTTGTCCCGCCCATCATAGATCTCAGCATTACGAATGAAGTTGTGAGTGTCGATGACGGGGATGCCATTGTGATGGCGCAGATGCTCGCCACCGAATTGGGACTCGGAGTTGGAATCTCGTCGGGCGCCAACTTCCTCGGTGCAGTTCAGGTTCAGGAGAGCCTGGGCGCAGACTCAGTGATCGTTACGATTTTCCCCGACGACAACAAGAAATACCTCAGTACCGATCTTCTGCGAGATGAACCTCGTCGTGAGGACTTTCTGTCACCTGACATCCGCCTTTTGGGATTTCGGGGTTTCAAACGTGTGTGCCACACGTGTTGCGATCCACTTGAATGTGAAGAGAGTCTGCCGGCGGGCATCGCAGAAGGTGAAGATGTTCTCCCGCCCTGCCCGCGCAGGTACTGAATGCCGGTCCGTTGCGGCCATCGCTACCTGTGCTAGCTGGTGTGATGCTGACCGTGGGTTTTCACTGAGGGGTGTCTCAATAAAAGCAGACCCCCACTTCGGTTTGGGGGTCTGCAAAATGCTACGGCGCAGAGCGGGCGACCGGACTCGAACCGGCGACGTCCAGCTTGGGAAGCTGGCATTCTACCACTGAATTACGCCCGCTGGTTACGGGAGCTTATCGCTCAAAGAGCAGCTGGTCAAGGCGGGTGGCCTGTGGCTATTCTCCCACGCCAAGCCGTAGCCGGCGCCCCTGCCCCCAAGAAAAACGCGGCCTCCGAAGAGGCCGCGTTCGCTCTTTTCGCTTCGTGATGCTGTGATGCTATTGCGACGGTAGCTTGTATCGCCACGCGGCGACGCCTGGGGCCACCGGGGAGAAGTTAAAATCTGCTGATCCCTTAGCTTCGAGAGTCGCCCCGGTAAAGGTCTCCGTGATTACAACCTGCCCCTGCTCATCGAGGAACTCGAACTCAAGCGGAGGAATCGTAAGCTGTTCTTCCATGAGGTTGGAGATCGTCCCCTGGATGTAATTGCCCTCCTCTGATGGCTGGAAGGCGTACACGTTGATCTCGTAGGGCATCCCCTCGACGCGCGAGAGCACCGCGATGATGGAATCTTCCTGGCCCACCAGTTGGTATGCTGCCGCCAGGAGACGTTGTGAACCAACGTTGAAGGGATCGAGTTCCACTAAGCGCTTGGCCGCTTCCAGCATCCCTGCGGCCGCATCAGTCCGCCTCGCCATTTCCTCGGGCGTGGGGTCTCCCTCTGGGACCTGGCTCGGATCGGGGCTGGCAATGGCAAACAGACTCTGCGTGAGGTTGTACAAGCCGTCGCGCAAGTATGGGTTCTTCTCGAGTCCTAAGTTGAATGCCTGCACGGCGCGGTCATAACTGTCATACTGAAAGAGCGTGACACCCACCGTGAAGAGCTCCATCGCCGGAAAAGACTCTGACTGAGTAAGGACAGTGTCGAGTACCGCCGTTGCGTCGTCAACGCGGCCCGCCAGCTCGTACACCGCCGCAAGACTCGTGAGAATCTCGTAATCATCAGGCTTGACCTCGCGGTAGCGACCATACCACTCCACCGCCATGTCGTAATTCCCCAGCATGTGGTTCAGGCGTGCCACGTTAAAGATGGAAGTGGTGTATGGCTCGGCGTATTGACCAGTATCAATGCCGAAACTCACCATCTCCTCGAAGTACTTCATCGCGTTTTCGTTGTCCCCAAGGTTGGCGAGAACATTCGCGAGGTAATACGGGACCAACGGCTCTTGGTGGTAGATCGTGTTGGCCGCGGCCAACGACGTCTTTGCGGCCTCGAGGTCGTTTGTCTGAAGCGCGGTCACCGCCTGGTTGTAGACCTCGGTCCACGCGAACTGTCGATGGGTGCTGATGTCGTCTGCGCACTCCGGGAACATCATCTCGGCCTTGGTAAACGCTGAATCCGCCTCAGCGTAATCCGACACCAACAAGGCGTAACGTCCCAGGAAGTACCATACGGACGGGTTGCCCTCTTCGCCGCGACTCAGAGCATCCATTAGCACCCGCTGTGCGTCCTGCAGATGCGTGGTGCGCTGCTCAGCCTCTTCCTCCTCGACCGCCTTCTTGATGTACGATTGGGCGTTCTTCACCAAGAAGTGCTTCACTTCGAGGTCGCACTGGGGCGGAATGTAGATGTTCAATTGAGCCGTGGCTTCGCTGACCACCGCGCAAAGAGCTACGGCCAATCCGGTGACGATCAATCTCTTCATGCTGAATTCCTTTCGACGCGTTCCCATCCGCCGGTGCCGGCAGAGCCGTACGATCGCGGCGTCGTTCGTCAGCGAGTTCTTCCGCATTCGATCATCGCGTCGCCAAATTGGCCATGGCGACGCGAAGCTCTTATAGGTCGTGCGTTTGCCGACCCAGCGGAATTGCCCGCACAAAGTTCGGCCCCGGTCCCGCCAAACTGCTTGCCGTCTGGGGAAAGGCGGCGACCGCGGTGCAGTGTCTAACTACCCCCTCGCAGGAGGGCCCTACTATCTACCTACCCCTCCGGGGGATAGGCGTTTCAGCATAGCAAATATCGCAAATTTCAGCGATAAAGCCACCCGGCACCGGTGTTGAACAACACCACGGATTCCTCCCGCCCAATTGCGCCCTTTTCACACAGCTCCCGGAGGGCAGCGACGGTGGCCCCCCCTTCTGGGCAGGCGTCGATCCCCTCGTGGACGGCTAGGTCCCGCTGCCCTTCGACGAGGGCTGAGTCCTCCACGGCGACGGCTGTTCCCCCGCTTTCCCTGATAGCTTGCAGCATGAGTTTCCCGCCGAGCGGTGCTGGCACCTGCAGGCCGGCGGCGACTGTGTGAGGATCGGGCCATGGGTCTGTAGCGGTGGCTCCGGCCTCGAACGCCCGGACGACTGGTGCGCACCCCGTAGACTGAACTGATATCATCCTTGGGAGCTCCTGGGGGATCCATCCGGCCCCGGAGAGCTCTTGGAACGCCTTCCACATCCCAATGAGGCCAGTTCCCCCGCCCGTGGGGTAGATGATGCAGTCTGGAACAGTCCATCCGAGCTGCTCGGCTAGCTCAATGCCCAGCGTCTTCTTACCCTCGATTCGGTAGGGCTCCCGCAGGGTCGAGACGTCCATCGCTCCATGGGCTTCGGCGAAGGCGCGAGCGGCTTTGCCGCAGTCGCCGATGTGGCCGTCCAACAGCTCGAGGCCGGCCCCCAACGACCTAATCTGGGCGAGGATCGTGGGAGGAGTGTCCTGCGGGGCAAACACCCGGACGGGAGCCCTTGCCCGCTGCCCGTAGGCGGCCAGCGCCACCCCGGCGTTTCCAGCGGTTGGGACGGTGAATGAGGATGCTCCACCTCCCCTCGCCCGGGTCACTGCCGCTGAGAGCCCCCGGGCCTTGAAGGCCCCGCAAGGATTTTGGCCCTCGTCCTTGACCCAAACAGTATCCAGCCCAAGGGCCTTTTCCAGGCTGGGAGCCCGCAGCAGCGGTGTCATGCCCTCGCCGAGGGTTACGGGGGTCTCATTTGGCCCAATGGGCAGCCATTCCTGGTACCGCCACATAGTCCAGGGTCGGTTGGCGAGCTTTGCCCTCGCATCCGGGGGCGGCGTCGTGTGGTACCGGACAAGCCACGGGTCACCGCATTCCGGGCAGACGGAGGGCAACCCGGCTGCGTCGTGAGTTGTATCGCAGTTTGAGCAACTGAGTGACCATGTATGTGTCATTATTTCCGTCAGTGCCGCAGATGGTTGAGCACACGTTCTGCCAGTCTGAGCGAAAAACCCGGCAACGTGGCGATCTCTTCTGGGGTTGCGAGCTGAACGCCAGCCAGGCTCCCAAACCTCTCCAACAGCGCTCGGCGCCGCGCCGGGCCCACCCCCGTGATCTCCAGGAGCTCAGAAGTAACCGTACGCTGTGTCCGCCGCTTTCGGCTGTAAGCCACCGCGAACCGGTGAGCCTCATCGCGAGCCCGCTGCAGCAACCTTAGCGATGGCGATCGCTTGGAGAGTCGCAGGCTCTCCTTGCGACCCGGAAGGAAGACTTCTTCCTCACGTTTAGCAAGACTCGCCAACGGGAGCCCCTCCACGCCCGCTTCCGCTACCGCCTGTTGCGCTGCGTGGAGCTGCCCTTTGCCACCATCGATCACGACAAGATCGGGAAGTGGTTTCCCTTCCGAGAGGCGTCGACTCATGAAGCGCGAGACGACCTCGTGCACGGCTGCGAAGTCATCCTGCTGCCCGCTTTCCTTGATTTTGTACCGGCGGTACTCGCTTTTCTTGGGGCGCCCCGCCTCAAACCATACCAATGATCCCACGGTATCCCGTCCCTGGTTGGTCGAGATGTCCACACACACGAAGCTGCGAGGCACCACGGTCAACCCCAGGTCGCGCCCGAGGGCGTACACCGGGTCCTCAACCCGCTCGTCTGCTTCGAGCGATTCGATCTTCAGCCCGTCGAGGAGATGTCCGGCGTTCTGGTCGGCCAGTTCGACCAGGCGGCGATTGATGCCACGCTGCGGGATGAACCACTTGGTGTCGGGAACGAGCAACGAGAGTTGCTGGAGGTCGGCTGGGGAGAACGGCAAGAGCGCCTGGCGAGCCCGGGCCTCCGCCGGGACGTAGTACCTCACGAGAAAGGCGGTGAGCACGACGTCGTCTGGTTCCTCTGCAAGGTTGTTCAGAAAACGCTGCTCGGGGGCAACCACCTTGCCGTTCCGGACTCGCAGTAGCACCCCGACCGCATCATCTCCATCCCGGGCATAGCCGACTACATCGACGTTGCCACCCCCGACGAACTCGACGGTTTGAGGTTGTTCCAGCTGTCCCAACCACCGAATCGAGTTACGCAGCTCGGCGGCGCGCTCGAACTCCAAGTTCCTCGCTGCCTGCTCCATGCGCTCTCTCAGGCGCACGCGAACCTCCACCGTCTTTCCTTCCAGGAACGCAACTACATCATTGATCATGCGCCGGTAGTCCTCGCGGTCTTGCCGCCCCACGCAGGGAGCCAGACATCGGTTGATATGGTAATCGAGGCAAGGCCGGTCCGGCGCGTCGTCGGGCAATCCGTAATGGCAGGAGCGAACGGTGAAGATCCGCCGAATAACCCGCAAGGTACGCCGCAATACGGTGACGTCCGTGTAAGGACCGAAGTAGCGAGCCCCCGGCACGTCTAGCCGCCGAACAACCAGTACCCTGGGGAACGGCTCGCCGAGCGTCACTGCAATGCGGGGATAGCTCTTGTCATCGCGAAGGGAGATGTTGAATCTCGGCTGATATTCCTTGATCAGGTTGTTTTCCAGTAGGAGTGCTTCGGGTTCGCTTTTGACCACCATGGTCTCTAAGTCAGCGATCCGTCGGAGCAGAAGGCGATTCTTGGGACTGTAGGCGTGGTCGCTGGTGAAGTAGGCGCGCACCCGTGCCCTGAGACGTTTTGCTTTCCCTACGTACAAGATCTTGCCCCGGCCGTCCTTCCACAGGTACACACCGGGCCGATCCGGTAGCGCTTCGATCTTGCGAGCGACGGTGTCAGGCGCGGGGGTCAACATGGGATCTGCTGGTTATTCGCTACTCTCTCAGACGCCTCGATCACCCGTTCAGGCGCGGGCACGACGACGCAGCTGGTCCATCAGTCGTCGGGCATCCGGGTGTCCGAGCATGGCCGCTATGACAAGGTAAACGGTTCCGAACAATCCCAGGATCACGATTGCCCCGAGCCAGATTTGCTCGGGCGGCAGCAGACGATCCACAAGCGATGCGACGCCGACCGAGAGAATTGCGGACAGAGTTGCGATTGCCATGCCGCGCAACTCGCCCGATCCTGCGATACCTCCCGTGCGACGCCGGAGCGTGGTGTAGTTGAGAGACACGTTTACGTAGGCGGCGAGGGAGGCGCCGAATGCGATACCTGCGACACCGTACACCTGCATGAGGAGCGCGGCCAGGGTAGCCGAAATGACAACCGATAGGGCGGCGATCTTCACCGGAGTTCTCGTGTCGCCCAAGGCGTAATGCCCCGAGGCGAGGAGTTTCACCATCGCCTGGGCAGGGAGTCCGATGCCGTACGCCGCTAGCACCCCCGAGACGATGGCTGTCTGGGTGGTGCCGAAGGCTCCCGTCTGAAAGAGGGCGGCGATGATGCGTGGTCCAAACGCCACGAGGGCGAACGCCGAAGGGAGAATGAAAAAGGCGACGCGATTTGTGCTATTTGCCAGGCGATCCCGCACGGCAACATCTGCGGTCCGTGCGGCCTCGCGACTGAGCTCGGGAAGAGCAGACGCGGCGATGCTGATTCCGAAGAGCGAGATTGGCAACACGGCCACCAGTTGTGCGTAACCCAGGGTTGCGACGGCTCCGGGGCCCAACAGCGATCCGAGCTGCGTATCGATGATCGAGGAGATCTGCATCACTCCGGCACCAAAGACCACCGGGATCCATGCACCAATCACCTTTCGCACACCGGGCGTGTTCAAGTCTAAAATCCACCGCACTCCCCCCGTGGCACGGAGGGTCGATGGTAGCTGAACGCCGATTTGTAACAAGCTTCCGATGAGAGCGCCCCACGCCAGAGCCACGACGAGGTTGATCTGCAGGAACACTCCGCCCAGCACGAGGAGAGTCGTGATCTGCGCGATGTTCCAAAGCGTGGGTGCCGCGTAGGAGAGGAAGAACCGGCGGTGAGTGTTCAACACCCCGAGGCACCACGCGGACATGATCATGATCCCCGACATGGGGAACATGATTTTCACCAACGTGACGGTAAGATCCCGCGTTGCTCCGGAGAAGCCGGGGGCTGCGAAATCCGTGATTGCCGGTGCAAGGGCAAGCCCCAAGAGAGCTGCAGCGGCGGTCACCAATACAAGTAGGGACGCTATCGCGCCCGACAAACGTCGCGCGCCATCCACTTCTCCGCGCTCGATCATTGCTGCATATACGGGAATAAACGAGGCGGAGAGCGTACCCTCGCCCAGAAGGTTGCGGATCACGTTGGGAATCCTGAGGGCTGCGCGATAGGCATCGGCGGCCATGCTGTCGCCGAAGTATTGCGCGAAAATCCGCTCTCGTACGAGACCGAGAATCCGCGTCAACAGAATGCCGGCGGCAACGCGCGCGGCAGGGCGCCCCTCAGGTCGGGGCATATCGCTATTGATCAGGTGGGGGGAGCGTGCGGGACGCCGGTGGGTTGTCGGCGTCATCGAGCAACCGGCGGACGAACTCGGTCTCTTCTCTCAGGGTCTCCAGAGACTGGGTCAGATCCTGCATGTCGGTCTCCAGGGCCTCTATCCGCCTCGTCATTTCGGCATTGCCTCGTCCCGACTCACCGCCGTACCGCTCGGACAATCGCCGCACCACCGGGGATTCCAGCACGATGGCGAGGATCGGGATGGCGAGCGCCACAAGGACGATGAGCAGTAGAAAGCCCCAGAGCATCATGTGCGCATTCTACGTGCGTTGAGGTGCGGCTTCAAGGTCGTTCGCCCAATCTTCGCACGCGGCCAACGCTCCATCCAACAGCTTCCATCCGTATCGCACGAGATAGGCCGAGACGTTGAAGACCCGTTCCTGCGGCTGCCCCAGAGGAAACAACACGCTGCGAGCATTAGCGACCTGTCGGATGGCCACTTCGTCGCGCTGCTTGAGATGGGACACGATACGTTTCTCGACGTCGGCAAGACTCGTGAGCATCCCTTGGCGGGCAGCATGAACTCTCTTTTCCAGAGTAGGATCAATGGTGATGGCCGCTTTGAGGAGTTGGGGATGTGTGATTTCAATCGTGTCCCGAAGGGCGGCGAAAGCCGCTCTCGCCTCCTCCGGTATGCCATCTTGCACTAGCCTTGCTTCCAGTTGGCCGTCCTGCGCCAGTAGCTCGTCTGGGTTGATGGCGTATCGATCCAGCGTCTTGCGAGTACGGTTCTCGACGATTCGCGCCGACCATCTGGGTACTGCGTCCTGAGGATGGACGCCCAGGATCTCATACAACGGCTCCGCCTGTGGCAGGTAGGCCAGCTCACCCGGACCTGCCACGTACGCGATTGTCGGAAGGATGGCGGCCTCCACGACCGGTCGCAGCAGGACATTCGCCGAGAGGCGCTCCGGTTCCGTATGCGCCAGGCTCTTGAGCTCATCGAGCCCCCATCGCTCTTGTGACCGACGGGTCCGAAACGCGGCGGAGCCATCCATCACCAGTCGGTCTCTTCCTTGTTTGCCCTCGATCATGACCGGGGTGTTCCCGGACAGGATCGGTACAGGGACTCCCTGACCTTCTCGTTGCATTTGCTGCGCCTGCGCCAACAGCCCTTCGTTCACCTCGAGGGCGTGCTCGAGGGCTGTGATCACCCATGGAGCAGTGACTTCCTTTGCCGCGCGGCTTGTGGGCTGGAACACGAGGAGTCCGTGGCGGCTGAGAAGCTCTGCCAGAGCCTCGGCGAACGCCGTGGCCAGGTCGTTGGTGGGGTTGTAGTGGCGGCGCAACCACTCTGTCACTTCGGATCGGAATTCGCTTTGCGGGGTGATTTCCTCAAACTGCGCCAGCACTTGGTCGATTTCGCTCCCGAGCGGCTCGCGGTATAACGGTGTCGAGAGAGCGTCCGGTGCTCGGGTGCGCAACTCGAGTCGTTCAATACTCTGTGTGGTGCTGAGCACGTCAATGTGATTGGCTTCGGCAAAGTCGTGGTCGTCCCCCGCCACCCAGAAGACGGGGACGACAGGCCGCCCTAGTGTCCGCTCGCACCGGCGCGCCAGAGCCACCGCCGATAGCGCCTTGTAGATGGTGAACAGCGGGCCCGTAAACAACCCCGGTTGCTGGCCTGTCGTCACACACAGTGAGCCGGGTGTGAAGAGCCGATCCAGGTTGTTGGTGGCTTGCGGTGAAGCGACGAAAGCCTCTCGCAGCCCGGGATCGATCTGGACACCACGGTCTCCACCGGCCGGGAGCCGGAACACTCGAGCTCGTTCGCTGGGCAGGGCGTCGAAGTCAGGTATCATGGTCGCTCTGCAACGAGGATAACACGCGGTGTGTCGACCGCCAGCAACTTGCCATCGTAATCCCCCAAGCGCTGTGTGACCGTTAGCCCGGCGTCGTTGATCATGTCCGTGAGCTCCTCGGCCGAGAACAGCCGGACCCGTTCGAGAAAGCTCCGCCCGTCGTCCGTGAGGTGCATTTCCTTGACCACGTATCGTCCGTTCTCGATGAGCTTCCGTTCGATGATCACGCGCTGTGATCCGGCACTGCGTTCCTCCAGCGGAATGAGTGCGTTTCGGGTATGATCGGCGTTCAGGTAGTCGAGAATGAACGTGCCCCCGGCTACGAGCGTGCGCGCCGCACACTCGATGACTTGCTGATGTTGACGGTCGTCGGCGAAATAGCCAAAACTCGTGAACAGGTTGAGAACCAGATCGAAGCTTTCATCGCGAAACGGGAGCCGACGCATATCGCCGCGAACCAGATTGGGTGTCGGCGGTACGCGATGCTTGGCTCGGCTCAAGAGGGGCATCGACAGGTCGAAGCCCACGACCTGCGCGCCCCTGGCAGCGAGATGAACAGCATGCCTCCCAGGACCGCACGCTAAATCCAGTACCCTGGCGCCCTCCAGTGCAGCTACGGTGGCTACGAGTGAGACCGCTCTCACAGCGTCCTCTTCGCCACGGTGAGGATACAGGTGGAGGTATTCTTCTCCAAACCACTGCTCGAACCACTCGGTCACTCTCCGAACACCTCGGCCTCAAAGGTTTGGATGATTACTTCCTCGTCCTTCCACGCGAGCGGCTGTAGTCCTGCCTTTTGGCACGCAAGCGCGAGGAAGCCGGGAGCATCGCAGCCGTGCTCCACAGCCACCTGAGGGAGCAAGAGTCCACTGCGCCCCCCCTTGCTGACGATCACGCCGTGACGGCCGGGCACGACATCATCCACCGTAGCCGCCTCAGGGTCGGTCAAACGTGAGATCTCGATCGTGATCTCTGGGACTTCCTCCGGCGTCACGGGCGGAAACCGGGGGTCCCTCGAGGCGGCGGCCTGCGTAATGAGGTTGACCACCTCCCCGAGCGGGGTGTCGGCACAGATCCGTCCCATGCATCCCCGCAGGTCGCCGAGACGACGCAGTGTAACGAAAACCGCCGCAGGCGTATCGAATGGTTCTCCAGTAGGCGGGCGTGGCCCACCCGCTCTGTTGGCGGTGGCACTCAGCGCCTCCCGCGCAAACGCGAGCAACTGTTGGCGGACCTGGTCCGAAAGCGTCTCAGCCACCTTTGTGGTAGGGTTCGCCGCGGAGAATGGTGTGACCGCGATATATCTGCTCAAGGAGCAACAATCGGGCTACTTCGTGTGGCAAAGTCATCGGAGAGAGGCTTAGCTGTTCTTCGGATCGCGCGATGACGGATTCGTCGAGTCCGTGCGCTCCCCCCACAACGAACGCGACGTTCAGTGCCTGTTCCCGCCAACGGCCGAGTCGAACGGCAAAATCTCGGCTCGCTGGCATCGTACCCTGGCGGGTCAGGGCGACAACCTTGGAGTCGTCCGGAATCGCTCGCATGAGCGCTTCCGCCTCGCGTCGGCGAGTGGTTTCCGCCGAAGGACGCCCACGAGTCCCCTCGGCGACTTCGCGGATCTCGAGTTTGGTATAGCGGCGCGTGCGTTGGGCGTACTCGTCACACACCGCGCGCAAGTTTGAATCGCGGATCCGCCCAACCGCAACCACGTGAAAGACCATCAGGCATACATTCCACGGAGCCGGTGGACGGCCGCGACTCGTTCGATAGACAGCATATATGCAGCAGTTCGCATGTTCACGTTGTGTCGCTTGGCAAGGGCAACAACGTCGTTGAATGACCGCTCGGTTACCGTTCCCAACCTCTCTATCACCGTCGGCTCGTCCCAGAAATAGCCACTCCGATTCTGTACCCACTCGAAATAACTGACGGTCACACCACCGGCGTTGGCGAGAATGTCGGGAATAACGAAGACGCCGTTCTCGTCGAGGATACGGTCGGCCCCGGCGGTGGTGGGTCCATTTGCGCCTTCGCAGATGATCTTGGCGTTGATGCTCGCGGCGTTCCGACGAGTGATGGCGTTCTCGACGGCCGCAGGCAGGAGGACGTCTATGTCCAGCGTCATGAGGTCGGCATTCTCAATGGGCTCGCCGCCTGGATAGCCGGCAATATATTTGTGTTCTCGCACCCATTGGGTTGCCTCTTGGATGTAGATGCCGTTGGCATTATAAACCGCGCCGGTGGCGTCACTCACGGCAACGACCGTCAATCCCTCCTGCTCGAGTAATTTGGCAGCCACCGACCCAACATTGCCAAAGCCCTGCACGGCCACGGTGGATCCTCTAAGCGGAAGTCCCAGATGCTTGAGCGCCTGCTTGGTGGCGATCATGCAGCCGCGCCCCGTTGCCTCACGCCGCCCGAGCGACCCGCCCACCTCGATCGGCTTCCCAGTGACCACCGCCGTGGCGGCCTGGCGCTTGTGCATGGCGTAGGTGTCCATGATCCAGGCCATGACGCGCTCGTTCGTATTCACGTCCGGGGCCGGGATGTCGGACTCCGGGCCGAGTGTGTCGATGAGGGCCGCCGTGTAACGGCGCGTCACGCGTTCGAGTTCGCGGTCCGACAATACCGTCGGGTCGCACACCACACCGCCCTTCGCACCCCCGAACGGAATGTTCACGATCGCGCACTTCCACGTCATCCAGGCCGCCAATGCCTTCACTTCGTCCAGCGTGACCTGAAGGTCGAATCGAATACCGCCTTTTCCCGGCCCCCGGGAGGTGTTATGCACCACTCGATAGCCGGTAAACACCTCCACCTCGCCGCTGTCCAGCTGGATGGGGACGGCAATGATGGTCTGTTTTTCAGGTTGCCGGAGGACTTTGTATAGGTCGGGATCCAGCTCGAGCAACTCGGCAGCCGAATCGAACCGCGCCATCATTGCTTCGAAGGGGTTGTCCTCGTCGAAATGCAGATCTTTGTCGCTCTTGACGATTTCGGATCCGCTCGTCGGTAACGTTTCCGTCGGGGGACTGATCTCACTCATGCCGTGATTGGACTCGAACTCCCGGAACCGATCAAGGTCTAACTTACCAGGTCGTCTACCCTGGCCACCACGGTGTCTAAAGCCGTCTCGAGCTCCCGCTGGCCATCCTCCCAGGCCACATCGAGGCACGCCACGAGTGGTTCAGGGGCGTGGTCAGGCCACATGGGCCGCAGCTTCACCGCGTCCTTCTCCGTGACTACAACGTAATCAACCCGCTTCGCTGCTTGCAGCATGTGGCCTAGATCTCGCTCGGAGAATTCGTGGTGATCGTCCAAGGGCATTGCCCGGACATTGGCGCCAAAGGCCCGACATTGTTCGGCGAACCCGTGGGGGTCGGCCACCCCTGCTACCGCTAGCACCTGGGCCCCCCTGATGGACTCCGTTGACATACGCCCACCGCTCAGAAGACCCTGAAACGCTGTGACCCCGAGTCGGGCAATGGCTACGGGCCGACGCGGCGCGATGCGCTCAACTCGGGATGCCATCCTTTCTGCAGCCTCCTCGGAGGCCCTTTTGCGGGTGATTACGAGAAAATCCGCGCGACGAAGCGCCCGCCATCCCTCACGCCACGGACCCGCAGGTAGGGTCCAGCGAACCGCGAATCCGGATTCAGCACTCATCAACACGATGTTCAAGTCGCGAATGATGTCTAGCCGTTGAAATGCGTCGTCCAGAATCAACACGTCGGCACCCCCTTCGACCGCCGAGGATGCGCCGGCGCAACGGTCCGGGTTCTCTACCACAATGGCTTCCTCAACCAGCCGTCGGTGGACCTTGCCCTCGTCGTTCCCATACCCCCTGAGCACGATGCCGGGCTGCAACCCCCGCTCGACGTAGTACCGGGCAATCCAACTGGAGATGGGGGTCTTACCGGATCCCCCCACCGTCAGGTTGCCCACGCTAATCACGGGTACCGGAACCTCCGACGCGGGGAGCAGCCGCAGGCGGTAGGCCCGCGCCCGAGCTGCCATAGCAGCGCGGTACATCAGCGACGGCGGAACCAAGGCGAGTCGGGTCACCCGAGCCCCCACCGTGCGAGCGCTCCACAACCATCGAGGAGTCAACACGTGACCGTCGCAGAAACGGCGTTCAAGCCAGCCTCGAGCTTCGCGTTTGCATCTTGGCGACCTGCCCTGCCCTGTGAGACGGTTAGCGGAGTCCCATACAAGATCTGCACTGTGGCGAACGGTTTGGGAATCACAAATCCGTCCCACGACGAGACCTGCCAAAAGGACGAAGCCGATGCTCCCACCGGCACTATCGCTACCCCGGTCCATTGAGCCACGGCCACTGCCCCGGGTTTGGCTATTCGCGCCGGCCCGCGCGGCCCATCCGGCGTGAGAGCGATCTCGCCCCCGGCTCTCAGGACCCGGATCATCCGCTTGAGGGCTTGCACACCACCCCTCGTACTGGAGCCATTGATTATGCTGTAGCCCCACCTAGAAGCGGCCTGCGCCAGGTAGTTGCCGTCAGTGTGTGCACTGACCACCAGAGTCGCCTCGTCACCACGGTGGTGCCAGAGCAGGGGCAAGAGCTGGCTGTGCCACATGGCGAAGATGATCGGCGACCCGGCCCGGCGCAGGCGGTGCGGATGGTTCACTCCATTGGTCCGAATCCGCCAGGTCATGGCCAGAGCAGTGACCAGGGCGCGCGCCAGCAGGGCTTTCATGTTTCGCGGCACTAGGAAAGCTCCGCTATAAGGCGAGCCACTCGGGCCGCTGCGCCGGGCTGCCCCAGCCGAGAACGAAGCTCGTCGAATCCCTCTCTCTGAAGGCGTGCCTCGGCGCTGTTCGGTTCGAGCAACTTCAAAACGGAGACGGCCAGTGCCCGGGGCGATGCGTCGCGCTGAACGAGCTCGGGGACGACCGTCCGTTCCAGCACCAGGTTAACCAGACTGATGTGCCGGCATCGAATGACTCTCCGCGCGATAGCGTGCGAAAAGGGATGCATGCGGTAGGCTACAGTCATGGGAGTGTAGCTGAGGGCAGCCTCGAGCGTAGTGGTTCCTGACTTGACTAAGGCGGCGTCAGCCGCCGCCATGACGGAGGCAGCGTCTCGTTCCAGGACCCGGAACTCATCAGCGCCGGGATATTTTCTGCCGCCGACTCCAGCGACAACAACTTCGAGGTCGGGGATCGCCTGGCGTGCAATTAGTGCGGCGCGCCTGAAGACCGGCCACATTCGTCTCACTTCGCTGTGCCGGTGTCCGGGAAACAACCCCAACACCGTCGAGGTCGCTGGAATTCCGCAGGTATTCCTGGCTGCATATCGGTTGGGCGGCGCTGGTCGGTCGAGGAGTGGGTGTCCAACGAATGTGGTGTGAATTCCCCTCTCTCTGAAGAATGCCTCTTCGAATGGCAGGATCACTGCCAGGCTCGTGACGGCATCCCGCAGCATGCGTATTCGGTGCTCGCCCCAGGCCCACAGTTGAGGGGCGATGTAATAGACGACGGGCACGCCGTGTCTTGCGGCTGCACGTGCCACTCGCAAATGAAACCCGGGATAATCGACCAGTACGGCCAGCTCGTAGCGACGGGCGGCGAATCGTTTCTCAATGTGGGAGAGATAGCGGAGATGCCTGGGTATTTTGGTCAGTACCTCGGCAAAACCGATCACCGATAACTGCTCCATTCGCTGTTCCAACCTCGACCCCGCCGCCGCCAGATCCGGACCACCCATGCCTTCAATGGTGAGGCCCGGTCGTTGAGCCAAGAGTGCTCGCACCACCGCAGCAGCATGTGTATCTCCGGACGCCTCGCCAGCCGAAAGGAAAATCCTTCTCTTCCGGAGCGTTGCTTTGTCGTAGTGGGTCATTCGTGGCGCAGCAGCTTCGATCAAACCAGGACGCCCCGTTCGGATCGCTCTACGAAACCTAGCAACTCCCTGACTTCTGAAAGATGTCCGCCTTCGGCACGGACGGTTGCCAGGGCCTCCAACCGCGGCGTGGTCGAATTGAATAACAGGCGGTAAGCACGTTTGAGGGCTAAGCGAAGTTCAGGGTTGAAGCCCGCGCGCCTGAGACCCTTACCGTTGATTCCACAGAGTCGCAGTGGGTTTCCCGCTGCCAGCGTGTAGGGGGGTACGTCGCTGGCTACCCTTGATCCGCCTCCTACGAATGCGTATGTGCCGATGTGCACGAACTGATGAATGGCAGTCGCGCCACCGATTTGCGCGGAATCGTCAATCGTAACGTGCCCACCTAGTTGCACAGTGTTGGCCAAGACGACGTCATCCCCGATCCGACAGTCGTGCGCTACGTGAGCGTAACTCATGAAATAGCAACGGCGGCCGATGACGGTGGCTCCCGTGGCGGCCGTCCCGCGGTTGATCGTAGTGTATTCTCGGAGGCATGTCTCGTCTCCGATTTCGAGTGTAGAGTGCTCGCCCAGAAATTTGCGATCCTGTGGGTCAGTGCCCACCACTGAGCCGATCCCAATCTGACAGCCCGACCCGATTCGCGTCTGCCCAACGATCGTAGCGCGCGCGGCGACAGTCGTGCCATCTCTAATCCTCACGCCCGCTCCGACAATTGCGTAGGGCTCGATCACCACGTCGGGACCGAGTTCAGCTGATTTGTCGACGACGGCGGTTGGGTGAATGCGAACGGTCATCGGTCCACGATCTGTGCCATCATCTCTGCTTCGGCCACTTTGTTGCCGTCGACGAAGCCCTCACCGCGCATCTTGCACCGCTTGCCACGGAACTGAAGCATTTCCAATTCAAACCGGATCTGATCGCCAGGCACCACTGGGCGCCGGAATTTCACATTATCCAACGACATGAAATAGACCACTTTGTCCTCGGGATTCTCCACCGCCCCCATCAATAACATACCTCCCACCTGGGCCATGGCCTCTACGATGAGCACCCCAGGCATGACCGGGTGTCCCGGAAAATGGCCCTGGAAGAACGGCTCGTTGAAGGTCACGTTCTTGATTCCCGTTATGTGCTTGCCGGGGTCGACGTTCAAGATACGGTCCACCAAAAGCATGGGGTATCGGTGTGGGATGACCTTGAGAATCTCGCTAATGTCCATTGCGGTCTGCCTCCGAGCGTTTGATGGCGCGCGCCAGTGCCACGTTTCCGCGGTGGTTCGGGCGGGTTGCCGTGATTGCTCCTGTGAAGCGCCCTCCCAAGAGCGCGAGATCGCCAATCAGGTCGACGGTCTTGTGACGTGCGAACTCGTCGGGCCAATGAAGCGCTCCGCCGAGGAGGCCCGTGTCGGTCAGCACGAGTGCAGAGCTGCTGGTTCCACCTTTGATCAATCCCCTCGCCCTCAACCTCTCTACTTCGTCCACGAATCCGAAAGTCCGAGCAGCCGCCAGCTCCTTGGCAAACACGAGCCGGGTGATTGGGTAGGACACTGTCTGTCTGCCAATCAGCGGGTGCGATGACTCGACAGTAACCGTTACATGCAGATCTGCCCCGGGAGCCACGTGATAGTGCGAATCACCCTCGCTGACCGTGAGAGGCGTTGACAGATAGATCCGGTCGGCCCGCTCGTCCGTCGTCGTAACGCCGGCTTCTTCCAGAGCCTCGAAGAATGAGGCCGCGCTACCGTCAGCGATCGGCGGTTCCGGACCATTGATTTCGATCAGGAGATCATCGATGCCGTGGGCGGCCACCGCCGCCATGAGATGCTCGACAGTGTGCACAACGGCGCTGCCTCGACCGATTGCCGTACGCCGGTCGGTCGCCGTCACCTCCTCGACCACCGCCGGAATGCGTGGTTCCCCGGGGAGATCGCACCGCGCAAAGACAATACCGTGTTCTGGGGGTGCCGGGTTGAACCGGACCGTTGACATCTCGCCGGTGTGCAGACCCACGCCTTGCACTTCTACGAATCTGGTAATGGAAGACCTAGTCACGTGCGGCATCGGCGGAGGCTATTTTCTCGAGTCGACTGATAATAGAGGTCAATCGCTTAAGCGCTGCCGCTTGCCGCAGCACGTCGCGGTGGTTGCGGGCCGGGTAGCCTGAAACCGTTGCCCCAGGTGGGATATCACCGATCACTCCGCTTTGGGCCGCAAGCCGGGCCCCACGGCCGATCGTGAGATGGCCGGCCAACCCTGCCTGCCCGCCCAGGATGGCGTCCTCCTCGATGGTCGTTGTGCCTGCAATCCCGACCTGTGCCAACACCAGACAGCGGGGTCCGATTCGCACATTGTGCGCTACCTGGACGAGGTTGTCGATCTTGGTTCCGGCACCGATGACTGTGTCGTCAACGCTGCCGCGATCTATTGTGGCGTTGGCTCCGATCTCGACACGGTCGCCAATTACGCATCCGCTCAGGTGCGGTATCCAGTCATAACCGGCAGCGCCGCGTGTGTATCCGAATCCCGGTGTACCCACCCTGGCACCGGCGTTGAGCACGACCTCATTGCCGAGCACGGCCGCTCCCTCCACCGTCGCGTGAGCTCCGATTCGACAGCAATCCCCGATGCTCACGTCAGCGCCGATGACGGCGTGCGACCCGATGACGCAGTCCGAGCCGAGTCTGACGCCCCGACCGAGTATGGCGTTCGCTGGGGTGAATTCCCCACTCAGGAGGCTCAGCGGGGGCGAGCGCCTCAAGTACTGGCACAAGCGCTTGGTGGGGATCTTGTACGAGGATGCGAACGGAGGGCCCGGAGGCGTCGCGGAATAAAGGACTGACCAAAACGGCACCGGCGCGGCTGTTGGCAAAGGCGGCCAAGTACCGCCTGCTTGTCAGAATCGACAAATCGCCGGGGCCGGCCCGGTCCAACGGGGCGATCCCGACGAGGAGGACATCAGCTTCACCTATAAGCTCACCGCCCGCCAACTCTGCAATTTGAGCGGCGCTCAGACGACGCGGAGCCATGACAGCATTACTGCTGCGGCTGTCCCCCCTGCAGCCTCTGCACGACCGTCGCAGTCAGATCGAGGGTCCGGTCCGCGGCGACGATTCCCGTGGTGGGTTGGGAGACGTCAAAAACCACCGCGATGTTTCGCTCGGCGCGAAGTCCCTCGACGACGGCTCGGACGCGCTCCTC
>JBDHDY010000009.1:0-18962 GCA_039591275.1 Gemmatimonadota bacterium
TTGGGGATTCGGGCTTAGCGCAAATCATACCGGCCCAGTCAGAGTTCCTGGTGTACCGGCTGGCCTTCGGTCCGGACACCGTCAACGTCGGTGATTGGACGTTCGAGCCGTCCCAGCGGAGCGTGGAAGTGGGAGCTGACGGAGCCGAGCTCTCATGGGTCGCCAGGCGGGGACCGGCCTCAGTTCGTCTCACATACACCTTCCGTCCGGACGACTACCTCTTTCAGGTCAGGGGTGACTATGAGGGAATCACGGCAGATGCCGGCCTCGTACTGATCGGGCTCGGACCGCGCCTGCGCTCTGTAGAGGCTGATTCCGCGGGAGACTTCGGTTCGTACGGAGTCGTGACCAAGGCTCGAGGCACTCAAAACCTCAAGTTCAGCTCACTCGACCCGGGCGAGCGCTCAGGGCTGGATGGCCCCTTCGAGTGGGTGGCCATCAAATCCAAGTACTTCATCTCCGCAATCCTCGCCGTCGATGAGGGGCAGCCGCGTTTTGGCGGAGCCATGGCGACTGGGGGTACCCGCGCGGGCCGTGCTGCCACGGATGCGCACGTAGTTGTGTCGCTCCCAGCCCCGTCGGCGAGTTTCAGTCACTCGGTGTACGTGGGGCCGCAGGAATACCGCCGGCTGGCGGGGATTGGGCATGACTTGGAGGATGCCAATCCCTATGGTTGGATACTTCGTCCGATCATCCGCCCCTTTGCGATCCTCATTGTGAAGATCCTCCTGTGGATGCACGAGAACCTGGATCTTGCCTATGGGTGGGTTCTCGTGGTCTTCGGCATTGCGGTTCGGTTGGTACTCTGGCCCCTCAACCAGAAAGCCATGCGGTCTCAAATGGCGATGCAGGCCGTTCAGCCGCAGATGAAGGAGATTCAGACACGATACAAGAACGAACCCCAGCGGCTACAACAGGAGACTATGAAGTTGTACCGAGAGCACGGGGTCAACCCGCTGGGAGGATGTCTCCCCATGCTCATCCCGATGCCGGTGCTATTCGCCTTGTTCTTCGTGTTCCTGAACACCATCGAGCTTCGGGGCGTGCCGTTCATGTGGCTGCCTGACCTCTCCCGTGCGGATCCGCTCTACATCATTCCGTTGGTGATGGGAGTGTCGATGTTCGGCGTCTCGAAGATCGGCCAGCTCGGGGTACCGCCAAATCCGCAGGCGAAGATGATGACCTATGTTCTCCCGGTCATGTTCACGTTTCTCTTTTTGCGTTTCTCTTCGGGGTTGAATCTCTACTACGCAGTCCAGAACATTGCGAGCATCCCGCAGCAGTGGCTGATTGCCAGGCAGCGGCTCAAGCGCGCCGGGAAGTTGAGCGCCGACGGCGGGAAATCACCCCCTCCACGGGCCCCCAAGAAGAAGAGCTAGCCCGTTCATTCTGCTGCGGGGCATTCACCGAACCCGTAGTTTTCCTCCATGCTCAACGACGTTATCGCTGCGGTAGCAACGCCCCCCGGGCGGTCGGCGATCGCTCTCATCCGGGTTTCCGGCTCGGGCGCCCATGATGTGGCGGGGAAAGTGCTGCAACCGTTTGCCGTGAAGCCGGAGCGATGTGCCAGGCGGGCGCATGTAGTTGACGTCCGGTCTGGAGAGGTGATCGACGACGCTCTGTACGTTTCCTACCGCGGCCCGAGATCGTACACCGGGGAGGATGCAGTCGACATCTCCACGCACGGTGGCCTTCTCGTACCCATCGAGACGCTGAGCGTGCTGTTTTCAGCTGGGGCACGCCAGGCCGAGCCTGGGGAGTTCTCGAGGAGAGCGGTGTTGAATGGCAAGATGGATTTGCTGCAGGCCGAGGCCGTAGGTGATCTGGTCGATGCAACGGCTCCTGCGCAGCGTCGCGCTGCGCTCGCGCAATTGGACCGAGGGTTGTCGCGCCGCATCGAGGTGCTCAGACAAAGGGTGCTGGATCTGGATGCCCTCGTGTGCTACGACATCGATTTTCCTGAGGAAGATTCTGGACCGGTGCCTCCCGAGAGGATAGATGCGGCTGTGGCGGAGCTAGCAGCGGCGTTCAACAACCTGCTTGACACAGCGCCCGAGGGTGAACGTCTGAGAGAGGGAGCACTCGTGGTGATAGCTGGCCTCCCCAACGTCGGTAAGTCATCGTTGTTCAATGCCTTATTGGGAACGGAGCGCGCTATCGTCACGGAGATCCCGGGGACGACACGCGACGCCATCGAGGCACCAGCTACCTGTGGGGGCTTCCCGTTTCGTTTGGTGGACACCGCGGGGCTTCGAGAAACCGACCATCGGATTGAGAAGCTTGGAATCGAAGTGAGCCAGCGCTACCTCAAAGGTGCGGATGTTGTTCTTTTTTGCGCCGAGGCGGGGAGGCCCCTCAACGAGCCTGAGCACGCCTTCCTCGCTCAGTGCAAACCGCGTGCGCTTGTGGTGCGGACGAAGAGCGATAATGCCGATGCTGCGGATGACGGGAAGGAGTTACGGGTGTCTGCCCTCACCGGGGAAGGGCTAGCAGCCGTTCGAGCGGAGCTCGCGCGGGTCGCGTTCTCGGAGTTGTCGGCGCAGGCGGATGTGGAGCCGGTCATCACCCGTGCCAGACATCGCGCCGCATTGGAAAAGGGCTTAGCTGAGATACAGGGATTTCGACAGGCTCGGTTGTCCGGTGTGGAGGCCGCCGTAGCTGCCGTGCACCTCCACAGTGCTGTAAACGCCTTGGAGGACGTGATCGGCGTTGTCACACGAGAGGACGTCTTGGAGCGGGTGTTCGAGTCGTTTTGCGTAGGGAAATAGCACAGGCCGCACCGTAGAGCTACTCCATGCCGACGTTCCTGTCTTGATCGATCACCGCACGCCAAACTTCGTCAGCCAGCCACTCGAGACGTTGCTGAGCATATTCGATCTCGTCCGCTGACATCTCGGGTGACCGCCGAGCGATGTCGCGGACGTGCTGGAGCATTTCATCCATGATTTCCCGCAGGGTGGCGTTCCTGCGGCGTTCGGGCGAGTCCTTGCTTGAATTGGTCGGGCTCATGCAGGTTGGGCTCCCGTTTTCCGTGCATCGGCGTCTGAGAACTCGTGCGCCTGGGCTCGGAGGCCTTCGGCAATGCCGCGCTCGGTGACGAACGCTTCCACCATGCGGTGTCCCAGGTAATAACCGGATCTTTCAGGAAGCACTTTACCACCAACGATCCGTGCGGCCGGCCGCGTGCCTCCTGCCAGATATCGCAGACGGTAGCCGAGTCCGGTGTGATCGAGCTCTCGGCGGACGGCACTTTGTAGGAAGGCGTCCAGCTGGCGCATGCGCCGGAATTGGCGGCCACCGTACCCCAGGTGCTCCCTGAGCTCGAAATCGGGGGCGATTTCCTGAGAAGCAGCTACAGCCAGCCCCTCGTTGACCAATAGCTCCCGGAGCGTAACACGCCTTCCTGCGTCCCAATAGTCGTAATCCCCGCCGGACTCCACCACGATCCTCGCGAGCTCCGAGCGACTCCTCGGCGAGGTGTACCGCACCGTGTGCGCTATTTCATGGGCGATCCAGAGCCGGAGATGATCGGGGCTCAAACCTAATCCATGGGTGGTGGGGTTGGGTCGACCGGTGAAGTGCTCCAAGCACACGAATGCTATGCCACGGCCCGATACCACCAGTTCACCGGCGTTAGCACCGCCCACGCCCACCATGATGCAGACGTCCACAGGGTGGTCGATCTGGAAAGCCTCTTCGCATCGAGCCAACGTCACTTCCGCCAGCCGCCGCACATCGACGTGGCTCAACAACTCGTGGAGGTCATTTCGGTTTGCAGTGACGGTGCGGGTCATGATTTCCTCGGCCTGTGGGCTCTCCGGGTCGAGGATATAGTTGCGCCAATATGGAGAGAGGATTTGGCGGTGAGTGTCCAAGTAGCGGCGATACGTCTCCATCGGATCCGGAGCGGCTGCGGCCGCCAAGAACTCGGGGACGAGATCGATGATCATATGGAAGCGCCCACAATTTGGACAGCTTCAAACGGCCTGTAAAGGGTAAGTAGCTGCCAGCCGGCAGGTTCCAGCTGCTGTCCACGGTGGCGGCAGGTGAGTCACGGGGGGCGACGTGACCGGTTTGACACGTCCCTGGAGCATGGGGCTCCTGTGACACGTGTTTGAGAGATTGGCTTGGTGGTCCGGGGGGATGAAACCTGGCCGCTGGTCGCTGACGGCTCCTCGCTCAGGGCTACCTAGAGCGCAGTCGCTCGCTCATCTCGTCGAGGAGTTTCTTCTCCTCGGGAGTGAGGCTCTCCAAACCTGTGGCGGAGATCTTGTCGAGCACTCGATTGACTTCATCGGACAGACCGGAGACTCTGGGGGTGCGAGCAGACGAGTGCTCATTGGCCTCGGCGTTTTCAGCGGACGGATGGACGAGGACTCGGGCGCGAACCAGCTTCCCCCTGGCGGGGCTTCCGCGCCGCTCAAGCAGTGTGCCGCCCTTGAGGTAGATCACTCCGGCGAGAAACCCGCCCAAGTGCGCTAAGTGTGCAACACCGTCGCTCGCCCGGAACAGCGCCGAGGCTAGACTAATGGTAGCAAGTCCCAGCACCAGCCACTTCGCCTTGATCGGGATCGGGATCGGGAAGATGAAGATAGGTGCATTGGGCCAGTACAGCGCAAACGCCAATGACACGCCGAACACTGCTCCACTGGCGCCAACGAAAGGCTGGACCGGCCAAATCAGCGCCACTGCAAAGGAGAGGACAGCCCCACCCAGACCGCATAAGAAGTAGTATCGCAGAAAGGCAGCGCCCCCCAACCGCTCTTCGACGGCTGGGCCGAAGAAGAACAACATCAACATGTTCAGGGCGATGTGCATGAAACCTGCGTGGACGAACATGTACGTGACGAACGACCACGGCCGCTGGAGCGCCGAGCCCGGACTAAATGCGGAGAACTCGAAGAACCAGGGCCCTGTGAACACTGTGATGGTCAGGAAAAAGACCACCCCGTTTGCTGCAAGGAGGCGCAGAACCCATGGCGTGACCGAGAAAGGCGCGCGTTCGTACATACCGATGGTCTATTCCCCTACGGTGCTACTTTGTTCCCGGCGGTCGATCGGGTGAGGGCGATGCGACAGATGGTCTCGCAAAGTTCCCCGAAGCCGATGCCGGCCGCCTGCGCTGATTGGGGAAGCAGGCTGGTCCCCGTCAGGCCTGGCAACGTGTTGGCCTCCAGACACAGTGGCGTTCCGTCGTCGTGCAGTCTGAAGTCCACACGCGAGAAATCCCTCAATTTCAGTGCGTTGTGCGTCTCCAACGCCAACCTTCGCATGTCGTCTGCCAGTGCATTTGGAATATGTGCAGGAAAGATCTCCTGCGTCATCCCCGGTGTGTATTTGCACTCGTAGTCGAAAATGGCGTGTTGCGGTATGATCTCTCCGACTGCCAGAGCACTTTCACCCAAGATCCCGACCGTGAACTCCCTGCCGCCAGCGAACCTCTCTAGCATCACCTCATCATCGAATGCCAACGCTACCTCTATCGCCGTGTCGAGTTCCTGCGGTGAGTCCACCACCGACAACCCAACGGTCGAGCCCGCCTTGGATGGCTTGACCACGAGCGGGTACCCCAATGTCGCGACCTGCCCTTCGGTGGCAGGCCACATGACCCAGTCGGGAGTTGACACACCAGCAAGTCGCATGAGTCGCTTAGCGACGTCCTTGTCCATAGCCAGGGCGCTACCAAGGGGACCACTTCCCGCAAAGCACGTGCCGCTGAGCTCGAGTAGCGCCTGGATTTCTCCTCCTTCCCCTTGACGTCCGTGAAGCACCAGAAATACCAAGTCGGCGTCACGGACCGCCGGAAGCCCTGCCAATCGGGTGCCCAAGTCCCGGGCCTGCCATTCTGCCACATCCTCTGCAGTCGGAGGCGTCCGGCTGACCGACGGGATCAACAACCTGGCCTCGTCCTCTTGGGAGAGTTCCCCGCGTAAGGTGTCCACCACGGCGACGGCGTAGCCAATCGTGCGGAGTGCATCGACGACTTTCGCGGCGCCCGCCAGAGCGACGTCACGCTCGGGCGTCGAGCCACCGGTTACGACCGTTACCCGCTGGCTCACGGTCGGTAGATTGCCCGGAATTCGGGAAGCTCGGCCACCTCGACCTCCACCACGGTGGCGTTGGGGGCGCGCGATGCCAATCGTGAGCCGGCGCGTTCACATACAACCTTGGCGATCCGCTCGGCTGACGGTGGATGTTCCTGGAACTCCTTGAGATCGTTCAGGTAACTGTGCTCGAAGTCGGACACCGATTCCTCTACAATGTCCCGCACGATGCGAAAGTCGACGCCCATTCCGGACTGGTGGAGCGCCTCCTCCTCCACCCGCACGGATAGTCGAACCCGCCAATTGTGTCCGTGAAACCGATCGCACATTGCTACGCCGGGGAGCGTATGCGCTGCCGAGAAGCCTGCTTCCACGGAAAGGAGGTAGTGCCCCATGAAGATTCGATTATAACCTGAACGTCAACGAATGCCCGCCACTTTGTGGAGAATGTCGTAGCGCGTAACGATCCCAACAAACTCGCCGTTGGTACGGACCAGCGCTGCAGGAGTCTCCCGAGACAAGAGGCTGACAACATTCTCGAGGGGCGTGTCGGCCTCGACCGTGGGAAACGGTTCCTCCATCACGTCTCGTACGGTTCTGGCGAGAACGGACGACTCAGAGATGGAGCGGGCCATCAGCGAGCCTTCGGCCACCGATCCGACATTCTCTCCGTTGTCCACGACCGGGAGCTGAGACACGTTGTAGGTTCCCATGAGGTTGAGCGCCTGTCGAACCGTGGCGGATGGTGCGACGGTTACGAGTGGTGGCGCCGTTTCCTCCTTGAACTCTAACAAAGTCCCAGCAGTTGCTCGCTCCGCCTCGAGCATTTGGTTTTCGCGCATCCAGTCGTCGTCGAAGAGTTTTGAGAGGTAGCGCTCACCGGTATCGGGAAGGAGCACCACGACGCACGCGTCGGGATCGTCTATCTCCCTGGCAACGTTCATGGCCACACACACGTTCAGTCCCGACGATCCCCCGACGAAGATCCCCTCTTCCCGAGCGAGGCGGCGCGCCATTCGGAATGCGTCGGGATCGGGCACGGTGACGAATTCGTCGACGCAGTCGAAGTGCAGCGTCCCGGGGATCTTGTCTCCGCCTATGCCCTCCACTTTGTAGGGATGGCCCTCGCTGATCTTTGTAGTCTTGCTGTAATCGCCGTAGATGGAGCCGTCCGGGTCACCCGCAATTATACGGACCTTCGGGTTCTTCTCTCTCAGAAAACGCCCGACGCCACTCAAGGTGCCTCCGGTCCCAGCCGAAGCCACAAAATGAGTAACCTTACCCTCAGTCTGGCTCCAGATCTCCGGTCCGGTGGTGCGGTAGTGTGCGTCTGGGTTGACCTGGTTGTAGAACTGGTTGGCGAGAACTGCGTTAGGTGTGGCCTGTACGATCGCTTTTGCCTTCATCACGTAATTGTCGGGATGGTCCGGGGGTACGGCGGTCGGTGTGATCACGACCTCGGCGCCGAAAGCGCGAAGCAGCCGCACCTTTTCGTCCGACATCTTGTCTGGCATGGTGAAGATGCAGCGATACCCTTTGAGGGCTGCAGCAAGGGCAAGTCCCACGCCGGTGTTGCCGGACGTGCCCTCGACGATGACGCCACCCCGCTTGAGTTCTCCTCGTTTCTCGGCGTCCTCGATGATGGCAAGGCCAATTCGGTCCTTCACGGATCCGCCCGGATTGAAGAACTCCGCCTTGGCGTAAATGGGTGTACGAATGCCTTGGCTGACCCGATGGAGGCGGATCAACGGTGTGTTGCCAATCGTCTCCAGGATGGATTGGAGTCCGATATCATGCGAAGCGTTCACGGTAGTCACCTATGGTTCCCCACCCAGGCTCTCACGGTCAGGGTGGCGAAAGTGCACGGGCTGAAGAAATGCTGTGGCAACGGGGATGCCGTTGTTCCGCGCGGGCGCAAACTGCATCTGACTCACGCCGGCGAGGGCCGCCGAATCCAGGGCGGGGTGCCCACTGCCTTCGGCGATGCGTGTCGAGTCGGCTACGACCACGCCGGTTTCGTCCACGAAGATTCGCAATACAACGGTTCCCTCGATCTGTCGGTCGAACAACTGGACGGGATACTCCACCGGCGTCTCGGGGCTGGTTGCCACCGGCGGCTCGAACCCGGGTGGTTGTCCGTCCGCTGCAGGCCGTTCGCCGGGTGCCTCGGTGCCGCCGCACGCCGCCACACCCGCGATAACGAGCAAGCGTTTGCCTATCACAGGTCCTCCGCCCTGCGCTTGAGTTCTGCTAACCGGCTCAAAGCTTCGAGGGGGGTCATTTGATCTGGGTCGAGCTGCATCAGCTCATCAACGATGGGATGTGCAGTATCGAATAACGCCAACTGGCTCGGGTCAGGGCCGACCGCTGGTGTAACACCGGCCAAATGGTGTCCCGACTCGAGTAGACCGAGTATCTCGCGGGCGCGCCGCACTATTTCGTCAGGGAGTCCAGCCAGGCTCGCCACGTGTATCCCATATGAACGATCCGTTCCACCTGGCGCGAGTCGATGGAGAAAAACGACCTCGTCACCGACCTCACGCACCGCCACGTTGAAGTTGCGTGCGTGTTGGAGCTCCTCGGTGAGTTGGGTCAGCTCGTGGTAATGGGTGGCGAAGATCGTCTTCGCACCGACCTTGTCGTGCATGTGTTCGGTCACCGCCCACGCTATTGCAACGCCGTCATAAGTGGACGTCCCGCGGCCGATCTCGTCCAAGAGGACGAGACTGCTGGGAGTGGCGGCGTGGAGAATGGCGCTCGTTTCACTCATCTCCACCATGAACGTCGACTGCCCGCGGCCGAGGTTGTCACTGGCCCCGACACGAGTGAACACGCGGTCCACCACGCCTAGCTTGGCGGCGTCCGCAGGGACGAAGGCGCCGATTTGGGCCAGAATGACTATGAGTCCCACCTGCCGAAGCACCGTCGATTTGCCAGCCATGTTTGGGCCGGTGAGAAGAATGACGCGAGCAGCGTGATCTAGGTGTACGTCGTTAGGGATGAACTTCCCGTGTGACAACATCCGTTCCACCACGGGGTGCCTGGAGTTCTTGAGGTCGAGCGTAGTGTCAGATGTCATGATGGGGCGTACATAGTTGGCTGTCGCCGCGACATCTGCGAAGGTCGCCAACACATCTAGCTGCGCCACGAATCGAGAGAGCTTCTGGAGTCGAACCAACCGATCGCGCACCGCGTCACATAGGGCGTCCACCAACTGCCGTTCCCTTTCTGCGACCCTTTCCTCGGCTCCTAGAACGCGGGCTTCATACTCCTTCAGTTCAGGTGTTACGTAACGCTCAGCGTTCGTCAATGTCTGTCGACGCTCGTAATCTCGCGGCACGGCATCTCGGTGCGTCTTGGTGACCTCGATGTAGTAGCCGAAAACCCGGTTGTAACCCACCTTGAGTGAGGGAATGCCCGTGCGTTCGCGTTCACGCGCTTGAATGCCGGCTATGAACCGCTTGCCACCGTCGCGCAGATCGCGGGCTTCGTCGAGTTCGGCGTCCGTCCCCTGGCGAATCGTGTCACCGTCTCCGAGCGTCGCCGGCGGTCTTTCGGTGAGCATTTTTGCCAGTTCACCGAAGAGATCGGTTAGCAAGTCGAAGGCTCCAGCGATATGCTCGAGTAGTGCGCTTTTGTCTCGCTCCTTGAGCCCGTCGAGGGCGCTTTGCACGTCCGGCAGACGTTCGAGGGAATCCCTGAGTGCGCCCAAATCACGGGGCGATCCACGGTGAGATGCCACGCGGCTCGTCAGTCGTTCGATGTCCCTGACGCCATCGAGCGCGTCGCGCAGGCGATTGCGTCCCCGAGCGTCGTCGCAGACGACCTCCACGGCGTCGTGCCGCTCGTTTATTGCTTCGAGTTCCCGCAGCGGGGCGAGGAGCCATTGGCGGAGCAGGCGGCCACCCATGGGGGTAACCGTCGTGTCGATTACCTCGTAAAGAGTACCGGCAGTCATGTCTGGCCTGAGGGGCTCCACCAATTCGAGGTTTCGGCGGGTCATCTCGTCCAACGGCATTGTGGCGCCCGGACGGCGCACGGTGGGCCGCGCAATCTGCGGCAGCCCGTTCGGCTGAAGCTCCGCAGCGTAGCGCAACAAAGCCCCGGCTGCCGCGAGGGCGGGGCGATCTCCGGGTTCCACGTCGAGACCGTCGAGGCTAGCCAGCCCGAAGCGGCGCGTGAGGTCTTCCGTGCCGAGTGCGGCGTCAAACTCCCAGGCTTGCCGAGGTGCGAGGATGGCACCTTCTGGCGGTGGGGGCAGTTGTGCCCCCTCCGGTACGACCAGTTCCTTCGGTGCGTACCGCTCCAAGGCAGCTACGCAATCGTCGGACGCCACTGTCTCGAGAATAAACTCACCGGTGGATACATCGAGGGCCGCCAAGCCGGACGGGTCGGCGGGGAGTAACGCGACCATGAAATTGTTGCGGCGTCCTTCGAGGAGGCTGTCAGCAAGCACCGCCCCGGGCGTGACGGTCTCGACCACGGCTCGACGCACGATCCCCTTCGCCGTTTTTGGATCCTCGATCTGTTCACAGATCGCGACCCGGTGGCCACGCTCGACGAGCCGGCGAACGTATTCTGTGGCGGCCTTTACGGGCACACCAGCCAAGGGTACGCCGGCGGCAGCGCCGTTGTTCCGTGTTGTGAGTGTCAACCCGAGTTCCCGCGCGGCGAGTTCTGCATCCTCAAAGAACATCTCGTAGAAGTCGCCCATCCGAAAGAAAAGAATCGCATCAGTGTGTTGCGACTTGATCTCCCGGTACTGGCGAATGAGGGGAGTGTCTGCCGAGGATGTGGGCTCGAGAGGCGCGTTCACGGTTCCTCTACCACAAAGGGCTCGCCTCCAATGCGTGTCTTTATCTGTCTCGCCAACGCCTGTGCCTCCGAGCGGTTGCCAAAGCGGCCAACGCGCACCTTCAACAGGCCATCGGCATCGCGCATCACATGCGACTCGTAGCCGGCTTCCCTGAGCTGACGCATCACTTCGTCCGCCGCGACGGGACTACCAACGGCGGCCACTTGCACAGAATACAGCGCGCGGCCGGAGTCAGGTTCGGGTTCCGGGGGATCTTGTTCCTGTGGCGCACTGTCGAGCGGGTCGGGGGCTAGGGCTTCCGAGCAGCGTTGCATATAGAACCGCGCCCGGTTCGCTAGCTCCACATCTTCCGCGGCCTGCTGTTGAGCCTGCTGCATGAGCCGACAGCCACTTGCCGTGCTCCCCAGGTCGAGTTGCGCGCGTGCCGCCCAAAAGGCAGCATGGGGCCGCACGTCACTAAATGGATAATCGAGGAGAACCTGGTCAGCGGAACGAAGTGCAGCATTGAGATCACCGGCTGCGTAGGAGAGCTGGGCGAGCCGCAGAAGCGCCTGATCTGCCCAGTCTGAGTTGGAGTATTCAATGCTCACACGACGGAAGTATGCTAGCGCGCTTTCCTCGTCGGCGCTGACAACCCCCGCAGTAAATAGCACCTCGGGGTACAAGGGATCTGTTGCAGGAACCGCGCGAAGCTGTCCCTGAACGATCATCCGTGCCGAGTCTCCCTGTCCTTCCGTCACCAGTCGTACGGCCTCGAGCATCAGCGAATCTTGCTGAGCTGCCAGGGGCGTTGCGCAGAGTGCCAAGAGAACGCCAAGCCAACGCGTCATGCAGTTTCCCTCCGGGCATTCAGCCGCAAGAGCAAGGTGTAAAGTGTGCTCCGTGCATCGCTGATCGTTGTGGACTTGAGTTGCTGATCGGCCTCGTACACCAACCGGAGCGCATTTTCGATTTCCCCACCGGTCCACTTGCGACTTGCCGCAATCCAGCGACCCACTTCGGCCTTGTGGCTGCCGAGGCCAGCAGGACGCGTACGCTTCACATACTCGAGAAGCTGCCGTTCCATCTGGCGTGGTGGAATACCTCGATCTGAGAGCGCTCGGGACAAACGCGACCCGGCAAATGCCGTGCCCAGGCCCATGAGCATTCTCACTCCTGTGACGCCCGACCGTGGTAGCACAATATTCAGCAAGCTGATCGCTCGCAGATTGTCTCGCGCCAGGACAGCATCCACCCAGTCCGGCATTGTCTCGCCATGTCGTACACCAACGAAGCTCTCGATCTCCTCCACGCCGATGGATTCGTTCCCCACGGCCGAGGCGAGCTTCTCGAGCTCCATAGCGAGCTCGGAAAGGCTGGCGCCGGTCGCCTTGATGAGATGGTCCACCGCGTCCGGTTCGATCTCGATCTGAAGTTGTTTCCCGCGCCGCAGCACCCACTCACGTACCAGATCGTGCTCGGGAGCCGGAACGGAAACGTGGAGGGCGTTCGCAGTCAGCGTCTTGTCGGGGGCCTGGCCAGCGCCGTGAACGAGAACCAGAACCGTCGATGTCGACGGTTGCGATACATAGCCTTCAACGACTCGCCAGACCTTCGAGTTCTTGCGCCACTGCTCCAAATTGCGCACGACGGCCGCCCGTCGCTCCGCTAACAGCGGCGGCGTCTCCACTAGAGCGTGAAAGCTCTCACCGTCGAGGTCGGCGGCTGAACGAACGTCCAGATTGAAGTCGCGATTGCTCGGATCTACCGCTGAATCGACGATAGCGTCGACCAGCTCGTCCTTGAGGACTTCCTCATCGCCGGTGAGGTAATAGACGGGAACGAGCTTGCCCCGCTCGAGCGAGCTTCGTACAGATGCGAAAGAAGCCGCCGGCATACACCCGGGAAGTTATAGTCGGGACGGTACCGAAGAAAGTATGAGCGCCTATCGCGGGCCGATGGTCCAGGTCGCGAGTGTCACAGGCTCGATGTCACGGAGCCTTGGCTCGTCGAGGACTCTCGGCTTGAGGTCCGGTGGGGGGGGTGGTTGCACAGTAGACGTCCCAATCGTCGGCAGCGACAACTCCGCAAAGCCCACAAACGGGGGCCCGGGATTGGCCGTGACCATGGGCATTGGTCGGGAGGATCTTTGTGATGCGGGGCTCTGGTTTTCAGCTTGGGTGGGGCCTTCCCCTATGAACATGGCCACCGCCGCGGCGAGCATTAGCGTGGCTGCGAAACGGGGCGTTGCCACCGGAGGGCGGTTCCTGTGCGCATGCTCTTCGATGAGCTGCTGTCTCAATCGGGGCCAGAAACCCTCTGAGGGCTCGGGGCCGTCGATATTGCGAAGCAGATCTGCCCCCTGGGTGACGGCTTGGTGATACCGGGCGCACCGCCTGCAAGACGTCACATGTTGCGTTACGCGACGCGCCAGCCGGGGGTCGCCGAGGACCCCATCCCGAAAGTCAGAGTAAAAAGCTAGAAATTGTGAGCAGCGCATTTTCGAAACTGGGTGAGCCCAGCATCTACTACCGCCCCCACCCTCGGATGTTCCAGAGGGGGGGGCGGGAGACTACGCCGTCAGTGAAGTGTCAGTCAAGAAATGGCTCAATGACCTGGGCGAACCGGTTCCGCGCGCGGTTCAACCGGCTCTTGACCGTCCCAAGGTTGCAAGCCGTGATCTCCGCGATCTCCTCGTAGGTCTTGCCTTCCAGCTCTCTGAGGACAAAGACCACTCGGTGGTGCTCCGGCAACTGCTCCACCGCCCACTCGACCATGTCCCGAAGATGCCGTTTTCTGAAGAGATCATCGGGGCGCTGACGATGATCCTCGAACTGGAGGGGCCGATGGTCTGCCTCCCAGTTCTTCTTGATCGTCTGGAAGAGGATCAGGGGATTCCGGCTGCGATTCCTCAGCTCGTTCTTCGCAAGGTTGGAGGCAATCGTATAGATCCAGGTCGAGAACTTCTTGCTCTGGTCGAATCTCAGCAGATGGCGGTGGACACGGATGAAGACCTCCTGAACGAGGTCCTCCGCCCGCTCACGGTCGCCTATGGTGCGGTTGACGAAGCTGAGGAGCCTGCGTTGATACCGTTCTACCAGCTCCGCGAATGCCTGGGGGTTCCCCTCGAGGTGCGCTGCAACCACCTCCGAATCGGTGAACTCCCGGACTGACGGGGCGGTGAGTGGCGCTGAGCGCGTGCGAAACGGGTGCGTGGATTCAACAGCGACTGGCATAGGCTGCGTCCCCTCCAGAAATCGAGCCACATGCGGCATCGTTTGCAGCCACCGCCCTCCCGGTGGCTGAGAATCGAGAATCTGGTGCCTCCGGGGCACGATGCTGCATGAAACGTACCCGCCAGCTCACCCTGCCTCGGAGGTCACCTAAATTGTTTTACAGCAATGAGATATGTATTTGCGTGTCGCCGTTCCGCGGCCCGATTTCGCTCGTCCCGTGTCCCCGAATTGGGACGACCCGCCTATTCATTGAGACGGAAACCAGCCAGGTACAGCAGCGCGACAACCGACTTCCCGTCCATGATCTCCCCATCCCGGATCATCTCCAGCAGCTTGGTCAGGGGGCGGGTGGCCACTTCTATGAACTCGTCAGCCTCATGTTTTGGTTCCGACATGGTGAGACCGGTGGCCAGAAAGAGGTGGATGCGCTCGTCGGTGAACCCAGGTGTGGTGAAAATGGTGGTGAGGTGCTCGATGCTCTCGGCGTTGGCCCCGGTTTCCTCTAGGAGTTCCCTGCGGGCGCAGGCAGCGGGTTCTTCCCCGGGCTCGAGAACGCCGGCCGGGACCTCCCAGATGACGCCGTCCGCCGCGTGGCGATACTGGAGGAGCATGAGAACGTGGGGGTCCGGGCTCGAAGGGTCCGAGAGCAGAGGAACCACCGCCGCGGCGCCTGGGTGCCGGATGATTTCCAGGTCAACCTCGGCCCCTTTTGGGTTGCGGATCGTCTCGACGTCGACCTTGAGAAGCCGCCCGTCGTAGGACCGGCGGGTGGCGATGCGCTCCGGGGTCTGTTTGGGCATTCGTGGGTCCTTCCAGGTTTGGTTTCCGGGGAGTTGGATTGTCTTTCACCTCGTCATCGACCACCCGCCTGGCAAGATATGCTAGCCGGCATGGCGGTTTGGAGCCGGACGAGGTGTTCGAATGCAAGAAGGGCGACGGTTACCCGTCGCCCTTTGTGAACTGAACACCACAATTTGCCTAGAACGTGGCCGTGATGCCCCCCAGGACCCGACGCCTGATCAGCGAGCCACCGTAGAGATGGAACTGAGTCTGGTCGAACAGATTCGTGGCGATGGCGTATAGCCTGAGGTTGTTGCTGATGGCATATCCCGCGTTGATGTCCAAGGTCTGCGTCGAAGGGATGTCTCCGGCAAAGACTCCTGCCACCCACTCGTAACCGTCGACGAAGCGGCCTTTGACGCCGAAATCGAGGCCCTGGAGCCCGGTGTACGTGATGCCGACGGTCCCTTTGTGCTTCGGCGTATTCGGCACGATATCCTGCCCGAATTGGGGTTCATCGACATCGAAGTCGAAGAAGGTGTACGTGCCGTCGATGCGCACCTCGGGCGTGAACCCGTAGCCGAACCCGAACTCGATGCCCTGCTCTGTTACCTCACCGGCGTTTGCGTACGACACGACGAATGCTCGGGTCGTGCCGTCGGGCAGCGTCGTCAGTTGTGAGCCCAGTGCTCCGGTCAGCTGCCCGTACCCGGCTCGCAGTGCTTCCAGATTGACGCGCAGCGGGTGGTCTGCGGGAATGCTGGCACCGATGAGGACCTGCTCGATAGCGTCCAGATTCGCCGTGATGTCAGCTTCGTCTGTGAAGCCGTATTGCGTGTACTTGGTATTGCCGGCCGGTAGAATGTTGGCCGGCAGAAGGTCGGTTACGAAGTCCGAGATCTTGCTCAGGTAGAGATCCACACTCACGTATGCCCGATCGGAGATGTTTCCTTTGTAGCCCACTTCCCATGACGTGACTTTCTCGACGTCGAGTGAGTCGTTGCCCAGCGCAAACCCTGGGGTTTGGGCCTGGAAGTCCCATGGCACGTCCGCTGGTAGACCCAGTGTGCTCATGACTGCAGCCAGAGGCCCCACCGCGAGAGGGTTCGTGACTGTAGCGAAATAGGCTTCGAGATTTCCTTCGAGGTCTGCCGGACTCGTGAGGTTGTGAGCCGGCGTATTCGCCCGCAGGAAGAACTCGGAGTAGTTGGGCGTCTGGAACGCCCGGTTCACCGTGAAGCGGATCGAATGTTGATCGTTCGGGCTGAAGACGATCGCGCCCTTTGGTGAGAACTGCATGTCGATGAGATCTCCGTCGTCGACGCGCGCCGCAGCCACGATCCGCACCCGCGGGTCTGGCTTGAATTCGAACTGGCCGTAGCCGGAGAAATATCCGTCCGACCGGTCGTCGTCGCCCGGCGCCATGAGGGTCCCCTCCGTATCCACGTTCGTGGACCGTGCCGATGCCCCAACGACAACCCTGGCCCGATCGTCCGCGAACGATCGGTTGTACTGACCCTCGGCGTGAAGGATGGCAGAGCTCTCCTCGAGCGGCACGCCGCTCGCTAGGGAGTACTGCGGTTCGGTGGAGTTGCGGCCGCTGTACCATGCCATGACGTTGTAGTTGTCGGCGTCCCAACCGATGCGGGCCCACGGCCTGAGGGCTTTGGTCACTTGGACACGACCGATCCCGGTGACGAAGATGTCATTCTCCACCTGTGCGCCGCCGCCCTCTATAGTGAAGACTGAGCCGTTGTCCGCGTAGTAGTCGAACCGTCCGGAGCCGTAGATGTTCTGCACGCCATCGATGTCGCCAGTGGCAACGCCGTTGACAGGATCGCTGGTTTGGCCGTTCAGCGGCCGACCCTCGACCGCCAGGCAATTCCGCGTCGTGCCGCACGTTGCCATGCCCGTAACCACGGAATCGTCTGTGGCCTGACTGTATTCGTTCAGGGCGTCTAGCCCGTCGGATCTGGTTCGGGACCTGGCCCGCGTGTTGCTGCGATTGTACCCGAAGTTGACTCGATATCCGAACCGTCCGTCCTGACTCACATCGGCGTGGCGCAGGTCGGCCCGCAAGGTGGTCAGTTCACCGCCCCCGAGACTGATCTTGGTGCCGATCACGTCGCGGGCCGGCGGTGTCCGGATGCTGAGAACGCCGGCGAACGCGTTTGCCCCGTACAGCGCAGACCCCGGTCCCCGGACCATCTCGAGACGGCCCAGCTCTTCCAGGGGGATGCTCATTGCGTTCCACTCCTGGGAGCCTAGAAAGGCGATGGCGAGATCACGACCGTCCTGCAGCACGAGCACGCGGCGGTTGAGCGATGAGTTGAATCCGCGGGCGTTCACGTTGTAGTCGTTGACCCCGCTCTGGACCACGTCCACCCCGGCCACTGCGGTCAGGGCTTGCGGTGCTTGGCCAGTCAGGGATGCAAGTCGCAGGGTGATCGGGTTGACCACGGAGACGGCTGCTGGGGCTTCAACCACCCGCTCCGGGATTCGGGAGGCTCCCGACACGACGATCTCACCCAGGGAAATCACCTGAGGTACGAGGGCGACGTCGCCGGTGTGGGTGGCACCCGCGCGAACGGTTAGTGTCATCTCCTGGGCTTGGAAGCCAAGCCAGCGAAACCGGATGCGCTGCTCGCCCTCGAGGACCCGAGGGAGGGCGTATGCTCCGTCCGTTCCGGTCACGGTGCTGATGCCGGTCCCGACCAGACTGACTCTCACTCCACCCAGGGGACTACCGTCATCCTGCCTCGTTACGGTCCCCTCCACGCGGCCCACGCCCTGTGCCGCAAGGGGTTGGCCGAGGCCTGTCAGCACCACGCCCAGCAACAGCAAAATCAAGAATTGAGAGCTCTTATATACGGATATTGAGTGCATTGTCATTCCTCCCCTCGGTTCCCGCCGCAATGGACGGCTCAACAGCCAGCCTTGTTCGCAAAGATGTAGCGCCGCAGGGAATTGCGCGAGATGTGGGGCACGTTATAATTCCCGACCCTCGGCCAGGTAGCTCAGTTGGTAGAGCAGCGGACTGAAAATCCGCGTGTCGGCAGTTCAATTCTGCCCCTGGCCATTAGCGGGCCTAACTGTGCGAGACCGGGAGATCCCCTCCCACCAGCCGGTCGTCGCTGTTGGTTCGGCAGAAGTGACCGCTCTCACGTTTTGCGGCTCTCCATTTCATAAGATTGGTGGCGTCTCAAACGGCCCGGGCCGGAGGGCCTCGCGCGCATTGAGATTCTTTGATCCGACGGATGTTGACTCCGCGTGACGCAGCAGCGAGAGTGTGTCGTCTGTGTGCGGCCCTGGACTCGCACGCGTCAACAGGTTCTCGAAATAGGAGGTGTGCGATGTCGACCCTTCACTCACTTGCGCTGCTGCTCCAAAGTGGAGACGGTGGATCGTCGGGCGCCGTGCTGGGGGCACTGGCCTGCGTGGTCCTGGTCCTTGTGTCCATGTGGAAGGTCTACACGAAAGCGGGCCAACCGGGATGGGCGATACTCATACCGATCTACAACGCCTATGTGCTGCTCAAGATCGTGGGCAGGCCGGGTTGGTGGCTGCTCTTGCTCATCATTCCGCTCGTGAACTTCATAATCGCCATCGTCGTGAACTTCGACCTCGCACGTGCACTGGGCCTCACCTTCCTGTCTCCGATCTTCTATATCATTCTTGGCTTGGGGGCGGCGGAATATGAGGGTCCTGCGGCCGCGTAGCCTACCCGCTCAAATGCCTGTGACACAGCGAGAACGGGACGCGTGAATGACGCGTCCCGTCTCATTTCTCATGCTCTTGGGCTGATTAGTTCTTCAGCCCTCGAACACCGCGATGACCGGAGCGTGATCTGAGGGCTTCTTTCCTTTTCTCTCGTCCCGGTCGATAAACGCCTTCACACAGCGGTCGGCCATCGGCTCCGTAGCGAGTATGTGGTCGATGCGAAGGCCGTCGCCCTTGGGGAACGCAAGCATGCGATAGTCCCACCAGGAATACACGCCGCCGTCCGGATGGTGCTTTCGCACGACGTCAACGAATCCCCACTCGCGAATCCGCTCCAGCGCACCCCTGCTCCCCTCGTGGCACAGCACGCTGTCATGCCACTTCTCG
>JBDHDY010000010.1:0-16959 GCA_039591275.1 Gemmatimonadota bacterium
GGCACCGTTACATGGGTTGATTGCGAGACGCCGAAGTGCCCCGCGTGCAAAGCCAACCTCACTCACCACGCGGGCAACGGCGTACCCGCGCCTGGCGACATCGTCATCTGCATGCACTGCGAGACAGCGCTGCTCTACGACACGCATGGCGATGACCTGATCGTTCGCCTGCCTGCGACGCCTGCCGAGGCGGCCGAGGTCGCCGAATTGGTGAGCAACGCCCTGAAATCAGACAGCAACCCTGACATCTGCTAGTGGGCTATACTGCCGGGGCTCTCCAGAGGAAACGCCATGCTCCGCAAGCTCCTGCCGGCGATCGCCGGCGCCGCCATATTCATCCTGCTCACCGCGATCGGCGCGGTGGTCTACGCCCAGGGCGACGTCGAGCCGCTCGTCGAGCCCGTACTCGCGTCTCGCGTTGCTGCCCTCGCCTTCCAGATCGTAACGCCCATCGTGACGATCTTGGCGACCTGGCTCGCGCACCGCATCGTGTCGCTGATCGAAAAGAAGGCCGGCATCGACGTGCCGGACAAACAAGAGGCGATGATCGACAAGTGGATCGCCGAAGGCATCCACCTGGCCGAAGAGTGGTCGTACAAGAAGGTCAAGGACCGCGCCGACAAACTGAAGGGCTCGGAGAAACTGGAAGCCGCTGGCGACTACGTCATGGACCTGGTCGCAGCGCGGGGTTGGGACAATTGGACGCGTGACCGCGTCGTGAGCAAGCTCGAGTCGCTCATCGGCACCAAGCGCGCCAATGGTGGTAAGCCCACCCTCGATGATGTCGACCTCGACGACGACGAGGACGACGAGGACTAGTGCTCGCGGTTGCCCTCACAGCCCTCGGTATCATCGGCGCCCAGGTGGCACTCACGTTCTACCTGGTGCGTCGGGGTGACACCCGCGCCGACAAGGTGCAGTCGCTTACCGAGAAGTCTGCGGACCGCCAGGTCAAGGTCGCCGACCTACGACGAGCTGTCGATAGCCGCGACCAGGCGCTCGAAGCCGCAAAAGAGACCACGGAAAGGCTCAAGCGCACCCTGGCTGTGGTAGAGAGGCAACGTGACAATGCGATGGAGGAGCTTGTTAATCTCGATGACCCTGCTGGGGTCGCTGCTGGCATCAACATCGAGCTGTCGACGCTGCGCGACCTGTTCGGTGGCAGAGCCGCTACCGCCGAAGGTGGTGACGGTACGTGAGAAGTGCATGGAGCGACCGAACATGTCGCTCCCCGCTGTCTCCTGGCCGACCCCCAACGAGGACAAGACCACCACTCTCGATCCGGAGAGCGTGGCCAAGTTCAAACTCACTCTTACTATGCTGCGGGTCTACGTCGAGCAGCAGCTCGAAGCCTGCGCTGTCGATGGCCCAGCAACGCCGTAAGAGACGCGTTCTGCGCTGTCGGTACAGCGACGCGAGCGGCCAGTGTGACCGACCAGGGCTCGGCGAGCCACCGCTTTGCCGTGCGCACTTCGAGCTCGTGCGCTATGGGCTGCCCGAAGAGGAAGACAGCGGCCCGAACAGCTTCGAGGAACTGCTAGAGCACCCGGTCGCCCAGCAGGTGCTCGGTCATCTCGATGCACTGCTAGGCAGTTTGCCATTCGCAAAGTCTTCACTGCCCTACCCCTTCACGCCCGACCCGGCCCTCTCACCCCACTACCAAGGACCAGACCGGGGCTTCGCCAGCTCCACCGACCGTCGCCCGCCACCTGGCAGGGCGGCGCCACCCCCAAAACCCGCTGCTCCCGATCCCCGGCTGGTCCTTCACTTCGGCCCCAACGACCCCATCACCAGGGCAGAAATAGAAAAGCGACGACGGGAACTTGCACGGCTGTGCCATCCCGACAAAGGTGGCAGCACCGAGGCCATGCAGCGCATCAACCAGGCCGCCGACGCCCTGCTTGCACAGCTCCGCTGACCTGCTGCTATACTGGCCCCGCTCCTTCTCTCCGGGGAGTAGTGCCCCGGTGGCCATAGCAATCACGCGCCAGTTCGATCCGCTGTTTCGCAAGTACGGCCCGCCCAGGGGAATCCCTGTGGCTTACCTGCGGGCCCTCGCCAAGCGCGAGTCGAACATGAACCCCGCTGACGACTCAGGCCCTGCTGCCGGCCTCATGCAGGTCGTGAAAGTTGCGCGAGACTCCTACAACCGCCACCAGGGCACGTCCTATTCGCGGAGCGACACCCTTGACCCCGAGGTGAGCGTGCAAATCGCCACCTTCCAGATCAAGCGAGTGATGGACTCCTACAGGAAGAACCACCCTGGCGTCCGCAATTTGCAGCCGAACTACGCCAACCCGGAGTTCACCAAGCTGGTGACGGCTGGCTGGAACTCGGGTCACTCCGAGGCAGGTGGCGTGGGCAGGGTCGCAAGCTACCTGGAAGGCCGGTCGATCCCGGTCACCCACGACAGTGTTTTTCGATTCGCAAACGCTGCTGGGGCCACCCAGCACCTCCAGACCGCCCAGAGGCAGAACTGGCAGCGGAGTGTCGCTGATTTGTTCTATGCTCAGCCCGATGCGCCGACGGGCAACATCATTTTCAAGCTCGGCGTTGTCGCCTTTTTTACCTGGGCGGCGTACAACCTGATCGAACAGGGGTCCTGATGCCAAGAGCCGAAATGTACACGTACTTCACGCGGGCAGACGGCGTGACCCATCTCCTTTATGACCCGAAGCAGCAGCTCAAGCTGCGGCTCGAGCTAGAGACCGCGGGTCCGGTGTCGGTCGGCACCCGCGAGGAGCTCGGGCCGGTCCTGTCAGGTAAAGGAATTCTTCTTACCACCGGGCTTGAGCAGGAGTTTGTGCTTGGGCTCGGCGACCGCATCTTCATCATCGCTGAGACCACCGATCGCGTGAAGCTCATCGTTGAGCCCATCCCTTACGTGCCTGAGATTCTCGAACTGATGCAAAAGGAGGCGGGCATTTCGACTACGGCGTCGCCGGCGCCCCCCGCGAAACCAGGGGTCGTGCAGCGCGGACCGGCTAAGCGCCCACCTCTCGCCCAGCGCCCGAAGCTCGGAAGAAAGAAGTGGTAACTGATGCCCCTCCCTCAAACGCAACAAGCGGATCTTGCAGTCCAGGGTGGCCAGGAGACGTTCCGCCTATTCCAGGCGATCGAGTCACTCGGCGACATTCTTGAAATCAACACCAGCTCGAAGGCGTTTTGCGTTGGGCCGCAAAGCGATATCTCGAAGTACCACCTGAGCTTCTTCGACGAGCAGGGCACGGACAGGATCAGCGCCATCGATCTTGCCGTCGGAAACCCCGTCATCGGCAGGACCGACGCGAAGCTCGCGACCTCTTATCCTATCTCACAGTTGCCGGCCCGCATTATCGCCACCCCGGGCGACCTGGTCGACAACACGTTCTTGCCGAGCACGTTCGTAGGCGGCACCGACGGTGTGTTTGCCAGGCCTGCCCCGTTCGCCGACATCATCGCAGCCCTTGCGGTGCCCTCTGGTTTCGCGGCGCAGCGCAACGATCGAATCCATTCGTTCTCGCCCCTGATTGGCGCTGGCACGGCCCCGGTCGCCTCCTACATCATCGTTCCGTACTACGGCAGGAGCTTTGGGCACGTAACGCTCACCAACCGCAACAGTTCGGCGGGGCAGACATACGCCTGCGATGTGGTCGGCGTAAATCTGTCGGCGGGTGCGACGTTTTCCGCACCAGCAGGCCGCAGTAAGGCCGGCGAGGTCGCCCTCGGTTCGCTGACGGCTGTCGGTGGCGGTGCAGGCACCACTGATGATCTGATCATAACGGCCGGCACGCACGGCATGTTCGACTTGCTATCAATCCGCTTCACCCAAACCGTCTTGCTCGACGAGGACGCGACACTGCGTATCCTGGTCTCAGACAGGATCTAAGCCATGGCAGCCAACATCCAAGAGGCGATCAACGACGTCACCGACGATATGGCGACGAAGTCGGTGTCCATCCCTGCGTTTAACGCCGCCTTTGCGGTGTGGTTCAATGAGATGTTTGTCGAGGCAAGCTTCCCTGCGCCCGGGGCCTTCTGGGATGCGCAAAACGCTGGCAACCGCACTGTCTACGACTGGGCGGTGCCGACCAAGTACGGCCAAAACCAGTTCATCGAAATCGGCAACCTCGGTATCGCGATAGGGCCTGAGATTCTTTCTCAAGGGATCCCGCTCGTACTCGCTGTACTCACCGGCGTCCAGCAGGCCACCATCCGCGGCGACATCACGGCCGACCAGGAGACGTCGGTCGTTAACGCCTACAACGACGCCTGGACTTAGTTTTTCGAGTCGCAAACATGAGTGAACAACTCTTCAGCAAGTGCCTTCGCCTCAACATCGAGCACATCGGCTCGCGGAGGCGGGGCTCCCTTCCCTTCCTGCTCGCTATCGGCTTCGGGGCCGCCCTGATGGGCGCCGCGCGCCTTGTCTTCTGAAAGGAACATCATGGATATCGCACAAGTCACCGTCGTCGTTCGCACCACCAGCGGCCAGACCCACAAAGCCGTCTTCGATGCCAAGGGCAACTGCCTGAGCGGCGATGCCGACATACTCGAGGCCGTCGCCAAGGCGACCAAGAAGGCGAAGAAGTCTGACGCGTCCTCCTCGAAGTCCGAGTCGAAGTCGAGCAAGCCGAGTACGCCGGTCTCGACAGGTAGTCGCAGCGACAGCAAATAAGCCGTGCCGGTCTATCCCGTCCCGCGCCACCCGGATGGTCGGGCTCCGACCATTTCGGATCGCTTCGGATACTCCGAGGTAAGGGGACGGCTGCACGCTGGCTCGGACATCATGTACCGCCGCAAGGTGTGCGGCGGCTCAAACCTTCCCACTCAGTCAAGGTGCTACGAGGTGCCTCACGGGACGCCGGCGCTGTCCTACGACGCCGGCGTCGTCCTTCGCTCCGAACAGATCGGCACCGGCGAGCTCGTCACCATCGATCACGGCGGCGGCCTGCACTCGGAGTACTTCCACCTCCGCAATCGCCGGGTGCGCGTCGGCCAAAGGGTGCGCGCCGGCCAGGTCGTCGGCGACATCAGCTACAACCCGAAGAGTTACCAGCTCAGTCACCTCCACTTTCAGATTCGCAAAAACGGCACGCGAGTCGATCCCGCACCCTACGTCGCCGGCGCCCAGGTGATCGACAACCCCAGTTGGTCGTTCATGACGAAACTCATGCTCACCGGCGCCATCGCCTGGGGCGCGTACAACCTCTTGGACTGATGCTCGATAGACCCTACCTGGTGGAAGGCCTGTTCGTGGTCGTGGTCGCGATCGCGATCGTCTGGTTGTTCGTGTGAGCGACGACGGCCACAACATCCTTGAGATGTGGGAGGCGATCCCGCGGGGCCCTTTTGCTCCCCCCACGCTCTGGGAGTTCCAGTTCGGCCAGATCGGCACCATCTACGTTTACGTGTGGGGCGGGGGTGTCGAAGGCGGCCTGGAGGAGGCAGCGGGGTGGCTCGCGGAAAATGCACCCGGCCATCTCAGCGAGCCCGACTACAAGGAGGCCGCCGAGGAGTTCGGGCTTGAGTGGCCGCCGACGAGCGACAACCTCTACAAAAACTCCCTGGTCTACTACTATTTGGCGATCGCCGCTGCTGCAATCGAGCACGGTTCACCGCTGGTACCCCACGGAGTCCCGTCAGGGCCGACACAGGAGAGGTTTCCGTACAGGGGGCCGGATCGGCCCCCTGTTGTCCCCTTGCGCGAAATGTCGCGGATGGACCTGGCGAGACACCTCACCGACGACGACATCGACTCGGCAGCAGTCGCCCTTGACTGGCTCGTTGAACACGGCGGCCTTGATCCCGACGAATTCATTGCCAGCGACGAAGACCTCTGGCTGCTGGTTAGCGAGCAGGCCGAAACCGACATGACCTACACCGAGTCGGGGTGGATCGTGAGCTGGGAATGGCACGTCGGCGAGCTACACCCCGGAATGGGCAGCTACAACGAGATATGGGAAGAGACCATGGATGCCCTGGCCGCAGCGGGCGACCTCGACGATGACGACCTCGAACAGGTAAATACGTTCGCTGCCGAGCACGGCATCGACGCCGCCTGGGAGCCCGACTGATGAATGCACGACCATCACTGCCAGGGGAAATCAACTACGAGCCGATCGATCGGTACACCGTCCCGCATGCGGCGGCTGGTGTCGTGCTCGGAGCTGCAAGACTGCCGCTGTGGGCGGTCGCCCTGGTCGCCGTCGGTTGGGAACTGGTGGAGCGCCCGCTGAAAGACGCACACCCTTCCCTGTTCCCGCGCCAGTCGCAGGACAGCCTGGCTAACGCCGCCGTCGACGCCCTGGCGATGGTTGGTGGCTGGGCGCTGTGGCGCTACGCAACGCGATCAGCAGACGCCCGATACCGCATCCAGCGGCTCCCGTGACGCGGGGGCGCGAATGCTCTCGATGTGTCGCTGCACTGCATCCTTGCAACCGTCGCACGATGCTTCCGACATGAAGAACACGACCTGCGGATCGTGCGGGCCGATCGGCGCGTAGCCGCAGCCGCAGCGACCGTCGCGCGAGCCGAGGTCGAACCAGTGCTTGGTTTGAACTTCCCCCACGCTCGGAGTGTGCCCCAGCGCAGAGCTATCCCACAAGTTGGAAGTGCATCGGATCAACGAAGCGCGACCATCGGCCGCCCCAGGTCCAGCCGGTCGACTCGAAGGCCTCGACGAGCTCGGGCGGCACGCCTTTGGGCCAGTAGTCCCACCACACATCCGAGAACGGCTTCGGTTCCATCCTGATACCGAAGCGCTTCGGGCTGTTGTCTTTGGGGTTGATGTCGACCGCGATGCCCCACGAGTGATACGAGAGCGGCCGCGACGGATCATGGCGCTGGTGCCGGAAGTTAAAGCAACCGAGGCGCTCGATGTAGCCGAGCACTCCGAGTACCTGGCAGCGGCGCAGCGCTTCGCGAAGACGCTCCTCGGTGAGCTTGTGGCAGTAGAGGCGCCCTTTGCCCTTGTTCCATGTGCCAGGCAGATCCCTGGCCATGACCATGTGTTTGCGCTGCCACTTGCGGTCGACCTTGCCACTGCCCGGGTTGCCATAGAGCCGGTACACACCATTGCGGCTCTCTGGGATAGCGCCGGGACCCGCAAACTTCTGAAACGGCGGCTCCTCGGGCTCCTCGACTGCGATCAGCTTGTCGATTGGGGCAGGCTTCAGGGGCGGCAGCGTCCGGTGCCCCTGCAACCACAGCCACAACTCGGACAGCGGGAACATCACCTGGCCGTGGTGGCGCGTGACTGAGATCGCTCGCGATCCTTCTCGAGGGCGATGCGCTCACGCACCCTCTCACCTAGTACGCTGATGGCATCGATATGCCGCGCGTCGAGCCAGCGAGTCTGGCGCTGCTCGTCGCTCGTTTGGTACTCGCGGTAGAGTGAGAACGAATACTGTGTGTGACCGCCCGGTCGAAGGCGGCGCGTGAGCTTGGCTGACACGCCGTCTTCATCGAACGTGCAGACCTCTTCGTAGGAACTTGGAGAGTTTTGCGGCTCAGACATTTGCGAGTCGCAACCTTACCCGCTAACAGCCGACAGGGCGAGCCCTTCGCCGCCCAGTGATGCGCATGTTCTTCTTGTTGCTGGGGTCGCTCTGCGGCCAAACGCGGATCTTCGTCCCCGCAGGAGGTCTGTGCAGGGCGATAAATAGCTTCTTCGCGCCCTGATGGCTCTGGGCGCCTTTGATCGAATAGATGCGGCCGTTTTCGAACTGAACCGAGTAACGCTCTTTGATACCTGCCATGTCCGAATACTACCGAAAAAGCGGAACGCCGGCCATCGCCTCTACGGTGGATTGGTGTCTCCCGAGGAAGCTACTGCCGGCGCTCCAAAAATGACCAAAAAGCCTAGCCATTATACACAAAACCGGGCGACGAGGGCAGCATCATAGCCACCCAACGTCGCCCGGCTCAGGCCGCGCCAATCGGCCGGCACTCCGGAGGGGATCGGCAACGTGGCTGGATGTTCTCAGCGTCTTTCCGCCTCTGCGTATTTGGCGTGTTATTGCAGAGAGCCTCCACCGCTAGTCTGCGATGGGCCGCACGCGACGCTGCGCGTGCAAGACTTCTAAGCCGCTCCTTCTTGGCGGCGGCCGTCTCTTCCACGACGAGCACCGCGGAGGAGGTGGCCCACACATGAACGCAGGTGCAGCTCGGGCAATGGTGGCTGCTCAGGCCGTCGGGCGCCACTACGCGAACACCCCCTCGGCGATCGCGTCCGTGCGCTCGCGATCCATCTTGCGAATGTACCTGGCGGTGGTGGCGATGTCCGAGTGGCCGATGTGCTGGCGAGTGGCTTCGAGATCGTTTCCCGAGGCACGATAGTAGGCGAGCACGTAGTTGTGGCGAAGCCGGTGAGGGTAGACCTCGTCGGGGTCGACACCGCAGCGCTTGGCAGACTTGCGCAGCGCGCGGCGGATGCGCTCTTTTGCCGACAGGACCACCACGTCGGGATCGCCCTGGGAGATCAGATCGCAGACCTGAACCCACTTGCCGGGGCAGTCGGCGAGCAGCTCGACGGCCCACAGATATGTACTAACAATGCCATAGTTATGGCGGCGCCCCTTCTTGGCAGCGAACGCCAGCGTCCCCGAACCCACCGCCTTGCGGAGGTTTTTGCGGGTCATCTTGCAGACGTCGCCGACGCGGAACCCGCGAAACATGATCATCCCGCACGCGCCATGGAGCTCGGGCCCGAGGTAGGTCGCCTCGCGGATCTCGTCGCGCAGGGCGGCCCAGTCGTCTTCGTCCATCGGCTGCCGATCCTCGACAGGCTCCGATCGCGGCAACATGTCGCGAATGTCCTCGAGCTTGGCGAGCAACTTGTCGTCGCCGGCGTAGCGGGCGTACTGCTTGAGGGCCGCAAACTGGCAACGGCGGGTGCTCGGCGCCAGCTCGTCGTCGCGCAGTCGACCAAGAGCGCCAGCGGGGTGTTCGAAGCAGAGCCGGACGTTGCGAGCGTAGGCTTCTGCGGTGTTGGAACGGCGCAAGCGGCCCGTCAGCCAGTCGCGAAAGCCATCCAGATCTGCCGCCTTCCGCCCCATCCCGTTACGAAATACGGTAGTCGCGTTGACTTATGGATGCAAGCCTGTTACGAGTTGAATTCCAAATGTCCTCCAAACGTTTGGGCCAGTGGACGGCCCTCGGCCCCTGGGTGCCGGGGGCTGTTTTTTTTGACAACCGAAGAGTTTTCTCGGGCCGGACGTTGACAGTTATCGCAAGTTCAAACCCTGCTCCCGCCGTCATCGACGAATCGGGACGCCCTATTGGTGGGCTCTCTGTCGGCACAATTTGCCCGAGTATTGTTTGAGGGAAGCGTCGGACCGCAAAGCCGCGGCATCGTAGACGGCTTCATCCTGGTAGGCCTCGAGCCCCAGAAGGTGAAACCGAGGGTTCCCTCTCTATTTATGTAACGGCCCCAATGACGGGGCCGTTCTCTTTTGCAGTATCATCGGTTTCGCATGTCTCAGTACTTCATTGATATCTCTCGCGGAAAGGTTGGAGGACAGTCCACGATCCTGGTGCGCGGCCACAACCCCTCCCAGACCGCAGCAAGCGGGTTCGTCGATGTTGCCGAGCAGGGCGATCTCGTATACCTGGGTGGCGCTGAGCAGATGAACCTCGCCTCCACCTCGGCCAACGATGACGCGGCGTCTGGGACAGGCCTACGCAGCGTCCTTGTGATGGGCGTAGACGCCACCGGCGCAGCGATCCAAGAGTCTGTCAACTTAGATGGGCTCGCGGACGTCCTTACGGTCAACTCGTACCTCCGTGTCAACTTCCTGGTCGGCCTGACAGCCGGCAGCACCGGGTGGAACGAGGGGACGGTCACCGCAACTGCGGCGACGGCTGCCACCGTGCAGTCTCAAATGGACGCCACAGAGTCACTGTCACAAGGCTCGCACTACACGGTCCCCTTGGGGCGAGCGCTATCCATAACCCGCGTCGAACTCAACGCAGCGAAGCTGTCTGGCGGCGGGTTGCCGGTGATCGAATTCAAGGCATACGCCCGACCCGGCGGCGCCGGCGCCGCGTGGCTCCAGCTCTTTGACAAGAAAATGGATACGGCCGTTACGGACGACCTGGTCGTCGTGCCGTCCCCCTCCGCGTTGATCAAGGCGAGGACAGACATCCGCTTTCGCGCAGACACCGATCAGAATGACACGGAAGTACGCACGAGGCTGTATGGGATTCTGGTCACCCCCTCCAACTGATTTTGCGACTCACAAGATAGGATGACCCCATGCTCGACCGGCCCGCCTTCCACCCCGAAATCGAACGCATCGAGCCGAGGCAGCGCATGGAGGAGATCGGCCTTCACTACCAGGAGTCTCTCTATTTGCTGGTGCGGTCCTACAAGCCGCAGGTTGTCGTTGAAACGGGCACGCGCACCGGCGTCGCGACGAAGTACATCCTGGCAGGGCTGGTCGCAAACGGCGCCGGTGTGCTGGCCTCCTGTGATCCGCTCTACAAAAGCGCGGACTATGCCGTCGACAAGTTGCGGCGCACTGTCGAGCTCACGGACGACGAGATCGACCGCTTCAAGTTTTACCCGGGCGAGAGCAAGGATACTCTTCAACAGATCGCTCTTGACTGGTCACCGTGGGGAATGTTCGTCCACGACTCCGACCACAGCGCCGTCAACATGCTCATGGAGATCCATTTCGCCTGGGATCATCTATCAGGCGGCGGCGTGCTGGTTGTCGATGACTACCAGGGCGACACCTGGCAGGGCCACAAACCGCACGAGGCGTTCACGAGCTTCTGCAAGTGGAAGAAGATCGAGTGGCAGAAGATCGGTCGCAAAGAGACCGCGATCACGTTCAAACCGTAAAGGAACACCATGGCCAACCCAGTAGCAGTCCCTCTCGCCGCCGCCGTCGCCGCCGGCGCGCCCGTTCGCGTCAAGGCCAAGGGCCCCACCACGATGTACTTCGAGCTGGGGACCGGCAGCATGACGATTCAGTTTCAGTACTCAGCCAACGGCATCGACTGGAGCAACGCCGGCGCGGTCCTGGCAGCAAGTGGCTTCCGGACCGTCACCGACGAACTTGCTTGGGTGCGTGCAGATACGACCGTCTTCGTGTCAATCGGGACTGCGACGGCCAAGGTTCTCGCTTAGCCGTCGAAGTTGGCCGCGTCGCGCGCCTTGAAGATCTGGTCGCGGCGCGCCAGCCAGTGCTCTCGGACAGCGTTGACGACGGTCGGCGCTTCCTTCTTCAGCTCCTGGTCTTTGAGCTTGACCATGTCGTCGATGTTGTCGAGCGCAGTGATGCGCGACTTGTACTTCTCGATGACCTCGGCAGTGGCCGCCAGGACGGCGTCCTCGACTTCGCCGGTCTCCGCGTTCACCAACTCGGCGTCGGCGATCGCCTCGTCCGATGGCTCACCGTCGTTGTAGGAGACGCCCTCTTCGATTTCGAGGTTGACGGCCAGGCCGGTGAGTATGTCGGGGTAGACATCGCTAGCGAGCTGGCGTTTGCAGGCGGCCTGCATCATGCGCTTGGGCCACTTGTTCCAGTTGTTGTCGCTCGGGTCCTTGCCGCGATCGACGAGCTTGGCTCGCCTGGCCTCCTCCATCGTGAACTGCATCGACTTCGGGGGGTCTCCGACGCGCTTCGTTTCATAGGTCGCCTGCTTTTCGTCAACCGACACGAGACGGAAGTACTCGCAGAGTGGGCTCGCCAAGACAAGGCCGTGCGCGAGCACCGCGTCGATCTCGGGTTTGCCCTGAATGACGTTGATGTGCCTGAGCGATGTCGCCGGCCCAACCCCAAGCTCGAGGCCCTGGGTCATGGCAACGTAGACATCCGCTGGTTTGTCGCGCAGCTCCTGCGGTACGAGCTTCGACGACGCGTAGAACTTCGCCATCGCTTGGCCTTCGGAAAAGTTTGCAGGGACGAGGGCGACGGCGTTTTTGCTTTCGGTCATGTTGTCCTCCGGACGGTTGAGAGTGACTTGTCAAGTACCACGGCGGTCTGATCCCGATGTACATCGCGCGAATAATCCGACTTTTTCGCAAGCCGGTGTCCGGGTAATTCACAGCCCCTGTGGACAAACTGTGACTGACCGTGCGCTCCCGCTGTCGTCGACACGAGTTAGGAAATCGCTCCACACGACCCTTGATCCATCCGGAACGGTCCGCTTAAATCTCTGTCGCTCTATGAACCTTTGCAGACGACTTGGAGGACGAAGTTGGCGTACACGCGTGTGGGGAACGTGATCGAGTGGGACCGCTATCAGGTGATGTCCCTTCTTGAGAGGGCGGTCTTTTGGGGGATTTATGTTGGTCCCCGTGCAAATTCGCTAGACCCGCCCGGTATTTTCAACGGCAGTGTAGCGAGGCTTGCGGAGGACTCACGACTGGGCCACGTCGACACGCAGAACGCCATCAACAGGATGGTCGACCGCGGCCTGGCTGAGATCGATCGCGAGCGTCGAGTGATACGCCTGACAGAGATGCCCGACCGCGGCAACCGGCCGGCCAACGGCAAGTGCGTCTATGCCTGGTGGCGCATGTGGCAGGAGGTCCCCGAGTGCGAGCTGAAGTACCGTCACATCGAGCTCTTGGAATGGCTAACGAAGCCCTTCACCAAGGACCACTTGCGTGCCTGGGACCACACTTTTGGAACAGAATGTGTGCAATCTCGTATTCGCTCCAATCCGGAGCGTCCACGCGAACAGCAATCCCTTTTTCCAGCAAAATCAGCACATAAGGGGGTTCCATCAGTCATTTCGGGTACATCCTTAACCGTTAAACCACCCCCTTCCAATGAAATCAACGACATCCCTAACCGTATGCCTATCCCTAGTGTAAGTGTTAGTGTAGGTGTCAGTGTTCCTGTAGAGGACGAGTCAGACGCGGATTCACCCGAATCGGATTCGAGAGCCGGGTTCAGCATCCTCGACCTGGTGAGCGCCCTGGGCGAGACGGCCCCCGATCGGGTCTCCCTCGGGCCCCCGATGTCTGACACGCTCACAGAGCCTCTGAGACACATCGTCGAGGAGTGCCACCGCGAGTCCGTCACCCTCGACGACGTCCGCCTGGCGGGCTCCTGGCTCGCCGCCGGCGGCCTGGGGTACCGAGACGACCTCGGCATGAAATGGCTGGTCGGGCCCGGCAACCTGTTCGACGTCATCGGACATGCGCGGAAGTGGGACAAGCGGGGCCGCCCCGAGCTCGCCGGCGGCACCAGGCGGCGCACAGGCGGCCATCACCTCACCGGCGCCGAGTCCTACCCGTCGGGGGTGCAGGCGATATGAGCGAAGCCCGAATGCCGTTTGACCCGATCCCCCCTTCCGCCGGCGACCACCAGCACGACCTCGGCGAACTCATTCCTCCCCAGCCGGACGAGGAGTACTTCGAGCGAGTGGCTGCCAGGCAGGTGCTCGAGGCAGAGGAGCGTCAGCTTGGCGAGGAGCTTGAGACTCGAAAGCGAATGGTGTCGTTCGGCGTGCCGGTCAAGGACGTGGAGGCGATCGCCATCGAGGCCCTTGACGCGTCGGAGGCGATGAAACACATCGTCCGCTTCGAAGGTCTCGAAGAGTACATCCTGATTCTGTCGGGCCCGGCGGGTTGTGGCAAGACCACGGCCGCGGCCAACTGGCTGGTGCGCCCCGCCGGCAAGCTCACCGCCGCAAAGTTCGGACTCAAGCTCCGCAAGCCGACATTCGTCACCGCGGCCAGGCTGTTTCGGACATCGCGCTACGACACCGACGCGATGGCGATCCTAGAGAAGGCCAGCAAGCTCGTTATCGACGATATCGGCACCGAGTACTCGGACCAGAAGGGCTTCGTCACGAGCTTCGTCGACGGCCTGATCAACGAGCGCTACGCGAACCTTCTGCCGACGGTCATCACGACCAACTTGCGAGTCGAAACATTCACCGAGCGCTACGGCGAGCGAGTTGCTCGTCGCGTTCGAACAGTCGGCACGTTTGTGTCGATCGCAACCGCACCCTACTCAGGGCGCCCAACCGGAGGACAGGATGGAGAACGAACCTAGAGTGTCGATGATGGCGGCGGCCGTACTTGCCAACGCTCGCGAGAGCGGCGAAGGTATCAGCGTCGACGACGTCGCCAAGTTTCTGAACGCCTACGTCTGCGATGACGAGGTTAGGCAGATCCTCGACTGGCTGCTCGGTCAGGCACAGCTCGTCGACAAGCTCGAAGCCGAACTCGAACACATGCGTGCTGGCGGCGAGGCGATCGCCGAGATGGAGGCAGCCAGTGCCGACGCATAAGTGCGGCAACGACAGCCACATCCAGGGGCTGATGGACACCCTCGCCGCGCTCAAGGAGTGCGGCTGGACACTCGCGCAGGCGACACCGAAGATAATCACAGCGACGGCGCCGGGTGGCGCTGCCATGGTCGTGTCTGTGACATGTCAGCACGGCGAGTTGCTGCCGCTGCCACTGGGGGAGCTATGACTTGCACGCCAACGCAGGTGATCGATGAAGTCGCGCGCCATTTCGAAATGGAGCCAAAGGTGATCACAGGGCAGCGTCGCGATCAGCGCGCCGTCCGCCCGAGGCAGGTCGCCATGTTTCTTGCGCGCAAGCACACGTTCAAGGCGAGCTACCCGCGGCTCGGCGCAAAGTTCGACCGTCACCACACCAGCGTCCTCGCGAGCGTGAGGGCGATCGAGCGCGACCTTCGCGACGACCCTGTTCTCCGCGGCGACATTGTCGCACTCGAGCGCCGCCTGGGCGTCACCGAGTCGGTCATGAAGCCGTGCGAAGACTGCTCGGGCTCCGGGGAGCGGCGAGAGCTGTGGGGCACGACCTGGTGCCGGACCTGCGTTGGCAGCAAGAAGGTGCCGGCGTGAAACCTAGACAGGGAGACCAGGTCAGTGAAACGCGGGACTCGTGGTGCACCCCCGAGGTCGTGGTCACGACGCTCACCGAATTCGCCGGCCGCGTGGAACTCGACCCGTGCAGCAACCCAAACTCCATCATCGGCGCCAAGCGCGAGTGGTACGGCCCCGAGAGCGGAACCTGCGGTCTTTTGAACGTGTGGCGCAGCCGGTTCGTGTTCTTCAACCCGCCCTACGCAGGTGGCAACAAGCACATCTGGACCCGCAAGGCGGCCGGCGAATATGCCAGCGGCAGGGCCAAGGAGATCGTCGGCCTCTTGCCTGCGGATACTGATACCGGGTGGTTTCACGACAACGTGGTGGCCTCGGCTGGCGGGATCTGCTTCTGGAGGGGGCGTCTCACCTTCATCGGGGACGCCAGGCATCCTGCTATGTTCCCTGTAGTTCTGCTCTATTGGGGCAGAAGGCGGGCCAGATTCGCAAAAGTGTTCGGCAAACACGGCTGGTGCCCGCCGATCACGGGCGTTCGAGCGAAAGCAAAAGCCCGCGCCGCTTGAGTTTCACGCCCTTTTCGATAACATAGCCAGCAGCAGGCGTACGCTCTCCGGCGCGCTCGATGTAGGACACGAAAACCTATGCCCCGAAAACGACGGAAGAAGTCGTCGCTTGCCAACTTCACCAAGAAGGTTGCGACTCGCAAACGCAAGAACGCCGCCCTCGTTGGCAACCCCGGCCTCGCGACCGACCTCGCATCACGCATCGTACCAGGCATAGCGGCCTACGCGGCGACCCGTGTTGGAGGTCGCATTCTTTACGGCGTCACCAGCAAACGCTACCCGAAGTTCGGCAAGCACGCCGGGCCGCTCGGCACCGTCGCTGCCGCCGCCGCCCTGTGGCTGAGTGCGCACAAGGTGCAGCGCCTCGCGCCCTACCATGATCCCATCGTCGTCGGAGCCTCCATCGCTGCGGCGCAGACGATTTTGCAGACGTACATCCCGCAGTACGGGTGGATCATGAACGACTGGCACCTCGATGCGGCCAAAAAAGCGCGTGGGCTGCCAACCGAAACCGAGACCTTTGAGTTGCCCAACGCAACCGCAGCACCGGCGCAGCAGCTTCCAGATGCGGGGCCATCTAGCGAATTCGACATTTCCGACATCGTCGACGACGACTATGCCGGTTCTCTGAGCGGCGGATTGCTCAACTAACAACCCGAGCGCACTGCTCACACACAGAAAAGGGACATCATGGCATTCACAGGAACCGCAGTCGTCGAGCTCATCGCGGGCGACCTTGTTCGCATCACCGGTCTTTCGCTCGGCATCAGCGCCAACGGAACCATCGGCCTGTTCGGCGACGCCACCGCCGACGAGAACCTGCCCGACAACTTCAACCCGGTACCGTACGCGGACGTGAACCTGTCCGACGCGATCCAGGTTCTCGTCCAGCAGGACGGCAGCGGAACGCCGCTGGCAACGATGATGCTCACCGTCGCGAAGGCCGAGAGCCCGTTCCAGATCACGATCACCAACCTTATCGCCACGGCGACCGGCGGTCTCGAGATCTACGTCCGCTACCACTAAGCTCTAGGCGGCCCTCGGGACCCCGGCTCACCCGGGGGCCGCCCTCTCCTTTTTCGAGTCGCAAAAGGGGGTAGGCTGTGGCGAATCAGTTCTTCGACTTGCCGGCCCCTGCCGGTGACGGCGTAGGCGCCACTGTCGATACGTCGACAGGCGGTCTCGTCAAGACCATAACGGTCCAGCAGTCGTTCTTCGGATCGGTGACGATCGAGTTTTCGCTCGACGGTGGCACGACGTGGGTACCGCTCACGACGTTTACCAACACCGGCAAGAAGACATTCTCCGTCCCGGCTTCTCGGATGCGCGTCCGCAGGGCCGGCACCGCCGGTAAGCCAGCGTCTCTGCCCAACATCGACGTCGGCACCACCGACGCCGGCTCGCAGTTCCTGGCGCTCCCAGCGACCGCAGGGGACGGCGAAGGCGCTGCTGTTGATGTCTCGGCCCTCGGCACCTGCAACGTCATCTCGGTCACTGGGACCTTTCCTGGTGTCGTCAACATCCAAGGCTCCGAGGACAACGTCGACTGGGCGACGATCTTCTCCTTCACCAACGAGGGCTTCCAGGCCAA
>JBDHDY010000011.1:0-16114 GCA_039591275.1 Gemmatimonadota bacterium
CGGTACCGACTGCCATGCCCAGCATGGCGAATATCATCAGCAAACGGGACGAGAAAACTTCGGGTTTTCCGGTCACACGCCCTCCCTGGTGGGTCGGTGGCACCTGAGACGAGGTGTATTAATTGAGTATGGCTTCGAGTCGCCTGACGCACGCCTCGAACGACAGGTCGGTACCCAGCACGTCGCGGGCCAAGCGATGCGCCGGATCCGCCTGGCCGCGACTCATCAAGTGCAGAACGAAGCTGCCCGCGCGCGGGTTCCGCCACCAATCATCGTCATAGCGTTCTCTGAGTGTGGCGGCCAGGCCAGCCTCGAGTTGCCACGCGCGAAGGTATCGAGCCGCATAGAATCCAGGGTCGACATCGTTCAGGTAATTCTCGGGCTGGTACCGAAAGCGCGTCGCTTCCGTCAGCCGCTGGGCATATTCGTTCTCCACTCCGACGAGATCACTTCGATGGAGCACGAGCTCATAGCTTAGCTTCGCCGCATACCGGCGCAGCATATGCAGCTCGCTGATGGCGAGATCTATCACTAGCTCACCGGCCTTACGGTCGCCAATGTCTGTGTACCGCGTGAGCCAGGCAGGCTCCAACGTCAGATGATCCCACAGCATTGCGAAGCCTTCGGTGACAGAGTTGTCTCCCAACCACCGAGCCGCGAAAGGCAAAGACGGGTCGACGGACGCGAAATGCATCGCATGACCAAGTTCATGCCAAAACGTCCGGTAGTCGCTGTGCCCCCCGCTGGGACGGAGAACCAAAAAGACCTCATCCGGCACTTTCACCGGCACGCAAAACGCCCTCGGTTGTTTTGCCGGCCGCTCTTCAGTATCGAAGTGCACGCGCCCCGACTGCGTCGCGTCCAGACCCATCTCACGCATTTGGGCCAGCGCGGTATTTACCATCCGCTCGGAGGCAAACGCGCCGTCATATTGATCTGCCCGGAATGTCCATGCCGTATCACAGCGACGGAGATCCTCTAGTCCAACGCCCACTCGCCGCTGCGCCAACTCAGCCAGAACATCGTGGTACATGTCCGCCGTATCAGCCAGGAATCGTTCCGCCGATCGGCCGAGGGCGTCGAGATCAATGCCGGCAAGCGCACCGACGGTGTCCACGTAATCCCCCATCCCGAGCGCCTGCACTTCGCCGCGCTCGATCATCAATCGCTCTTTTCGGATTGGCGTGAGTGCCCTGGCACCGAGACTCGTGCATTCCTCATCGAGGGTCTTGCGAAAGTCTCGATCGGAACAGTTTGCCAGCTCAATCGGCACGCGGAGATACGGCACGTCACTATCGCCCACGGTGACCACAGCGTCCTGTTCCCACGTCAGCTGCTGTTCTTCGAGGGCTGCCACCTTCCGCCCGATCAGGATGCCGAGTACCCATTCCAAAAGCACATCGGACCCACTCTTCCGGGCCACCGCCAGGGCCTCGTCGCCTCCAAGCGTTTCGTAGCGGCCGTAGATCGCCTGAAATCCAGGTTCCTCTTTGAGACCAGCTCCCGTCAGGTAATACTCCCGACCCAGTTCCTGATGCATGGCCTCGCCGGCAGCCACCAAATCTTCGAGTTTCACGCGACGAGACGCTCGTTGAGATAGGTCACCAGGTTGTCCACTGACACGCGCTGCTGCTCCAGCGTGTCACGGTCGCGCACGGTCACCGTCTGATCCTCCATACTTTGGCCGTCCACGGTGACACAAAACGGAGTTCCTGCCTCATCCTGCCGCCGGTAGCGCCGGCCGATGGAACCTCCGTCGTCATAAAAAGCCGGAAAGAACTGGAGCAAGTCTTCGTAGATTCGTCGGCTGAGCTCCGGCATGCCGTCCTTCTTCACCAACGGAAACACCCCCGTCTTGGTTGGGGCGATTGCGGGGTGGAAGCCCATGACGGTCCGCTGCTCGCCAGCCACCTCCTCCTCTCGATACGCGTCCACCATCGTAACCAGGAGCATGCGGCCCAAACCAGCCGAGGTCTCAACGACATATGGGATGAACCGCTCTTTCGACGCCGGGTCCAGGTACTCGAGTTTCTTTCCGGAGTACTCCTGATGCCGTGACAAGTCGAAATCGGTCCGGTTGTGAATGCCCTCAAACTCCTGCCACCCGAAGGGAAACTCGTACTCGATATCCTCGGCTCGCTTGGCATAGTGTGCCAGCTCGTCCGGACCGTGGGGGTGAAAACGCAAACGTCTTTCGTCGATCCCAAGCTCGACGTACCACCGCATGCGCTCCGCACGCCAGAACTCGAACCACTTCTCGTCCTCTCCCGGCTTTACGAAGAACTGCATCTCCATCTGTTCGAACTCGCGCGTACGGAACACGAAATTGCCCGGTGTGATCTCGTTGCGAAACGCCTTGCCGACCTGAGCGATCCCAAACGGGATCTTCTGGCGCGACGCCTGCATCACGTTGAGGTAGTTGACGTACATCCCCTGTGCCGTCTCGGGCCGGAGATAGATCTGTGATGCATCATCCTCGACGGGGCCCATGAACGTCTTGAACATGAGGTTGAACATGCGGGGCCGTGTCAGTGTCCCCTTGTTACCGCACACTGGGCACTGAGCGTCCTCCGTACCGGGCTCGCCCTTGATGCGCTCGTCGTCCCCGCGGAACCGATTCTTGCACGTCTTGCAGTCCACCAGTGGATCGGTGAACCCCGAGATGTGACCCGATGCCTCCCACACGCGGGGGTGCATCAAGATCGCGGACTCGAGCCCTTCGATGTCAGACCGGGAGTGAACCATCGACCGCCACCAGCGCTCAGACAAATTCTTCTTGAGCTCGACACCGAGGGGCCCGTAATCCCACACAGACCCCAAGCCGCCGTAAATCTCTGATGACTGGAATACAAATCCCCGCCGTTTGGCGAGCGAAACGAGCTTGTCCATCACGGAAGTATTGGCCATCGCGTCAACCGCTCTTGTAAGGCGGAAGCTTAAGAGAGCGAGGAAGATAGACGGGAGCTATGCAGGCGGCAAGCGAAGCATTTGCTGCACAGCACGATTTGCCCGGCGCTCGAGCTCCGCCGAATCCCACGGCCCTCCTCCACTCTCCACGATCGTTCCCTCCGGCACCGCCGTGGCTGTGGGAGCGAGCAGCCCTGCGCGAACCCCGGCTCGGGCAGCCCGCTCCAAGACCTCGCCGGTCAACTTCCCCTGGAGGGATGTGGCATCGAAGCTGCCCTCTCCGGTCAGCACCCCGACCGACCCGGCGAGCACCTCGTCAAAACCCAGGCGTTCCAGCACCCAGCGGGCGCCGGCCAGCAACCGGGCCCCCCCAAACAGCATCAAGCCAAACCCCAGCCCCCCGGCGGAGCCCGCACCGGCCCGCAAGGCCAACTCGGCTGATCCCTCTGGCTCCGTCACATCGACCAGGCGCTCCATACCCCGCGCCAGGCGTTCTTCCGCGGCGGAATCAGCCCCCTTCTGGGCCGCATAGACTCGCGCCCCCTGGGGCCCAGCGAGCGGGTTACGGACATCTGCCAGCGCGATCAGGTCTACCTCCGGGCGGGAGCCCCGATCCAGGCGATCGAGGTCAATCAGCGCACCCCCACCCTCAGGCAACGGCTCCCCCCCGCTGCCCCTGGGAACCCAGCCCCATGCGCGGGCCATGCCCAGCCCCCCATCCATAGTGGCGCTGCCGCCGAGCCCCACGTAGAGCCTACGCACCCCATCGGCCACGACACCGCCGATCAGCTCGCCGAGCCCCCGGGTGCTTGCCACCAGGGGATTCCGCTCGTCAGGTGGCAGCAGGGTGAGCCCACAGACCAGTCTCGACTCGATCACGGCAGTGGCCGCATCCAGCCAGCCCACCTGGGCCACCACGGCTCCCCCCAGGGGCCCCGCGACTTCATATGCAGTTCGCCCGGAGAATTGCGAAGCGAGGGCCTCCAGCAGACCGTCCCCGCCGTCACTTCCCCGCAGGACCACGGGCCTGACGCCGGCGGCCCGGGCCGCGCTCTCGCAGGCGGCGCCCACCTCCGACGCCGAGAACGTCCCCTTGAAGGGCTGAGCGACGATAATCAGGGACCCGGTGGGCATGGGCCCAATCTCCCCCGTTCTGGGGCCCCAATCAGTGAAGCCGGTTTAAGACTATACGGGATAACAACTTGCGGAGTTCCACTGTATCCCTTAGCTTGGTCTGGATTCGCCGCCCAAATATTACCCCTCACGGCAAGGGAGCCGGAACGCGTGGTTGAGTCCCCACGAGACTGGCACCGGTATGCCAGCGTAACCCGTGCCCTTGTGAGAGGGGCTGGCGGGTGCTGCGGGTCACTGCAAGGGGCTGCGCAGGGTATGGATTTTGCCCCTTTGGCGGTGTTGGCCCGGCCCCAGCGCCATTGCCTGGCGCCGCGGCCCCTGGCTGTGCCGTCGTGGCTGGCCAGGGAACACCAGACGAGGGAGAACTACCCAGCGTGAACCGGGGACAGGGCATGGAGTCCGTGGGCCCCGAGCCGCCTAGAAATGGCCGATCGGTGCGCGAGATCCATCTCAAGGATCTGGCGGCGGTTGTGCTGCGCCACTGGTTTCTGGTCTCCTTCCTCGCCCTCCTCGTGGGAGGCGGTGCCTTTGTGACCGGGCGCCGAATCGTTCCCCAGTACCAGTCCAATCTCGCCATACAGGTCAACTCCCCCAAGCAGGTTTTTGCGCGCCTCGACGACATCGACATAGATGAATTCGCGCTCCGGACCGATCCGATTCTCTCGGAAGCGCTGGTGCTGACCACTCAGGGATTGGGACTGCGTGTCGTCGATCAGTTACAGCTTCGGCTGCAGATGAGCAACCCGGAGATTTATCGGGGAAATGTCCTGACGGACACCGCAGTCGACTCACTCGCACCCACCGGCCGTTACAAGTTAGTGCTCACCGGACCAGCGGGATACGAACTGAGGAATGCTCTGGATTCGGTGATCATGTCGGGGCCTTATACGGAGCCCGCTGAGGGGCCTGGCTTTTCCTTTGTGGTTCTGCCTTCGCCGGACCAGCGAGAAGTGGAGTTCGCCATCGTGAGCCCTGAGCAAGCGGCGTCGCGGGTCAGTGCGGGGCTGTCTTACTCGGTGCGGTCGGGGACGAACGCGGTAGACATCGCCTTCACCGGCATCGACCCGACGCTGGTTCCCTTTGTGCTCAACGCCTCCGCCGCTCAACTCCGGTTGGATGGGGCTCGCCGGGCGCGGGAGATAGCGGGTGCGCGCCGACAGTACATCGCGGAGCAGCTCACCCGCGTCGACTCCGCGTTCCGGGACAAGCTCGCCGACCTTCAGGCGTTCAAGGAAGGCCAACGGATCACCGATCTGTCGACTGAGGAACAGGCCATCGTTCAGTCGATCAGGCAGTTCGAGCAACAGCGCCAGACCGCAATTTTGCAGCTCTCTACCATTCGAGAGGCGATGCGTCGGGGAGATTCCATCGGCATCGAAACACTCAACCGCCTGGCCGCCGTGGAGGGAATCGGTGCAAACGCCGCGCTGAGTTTCCAGATCACGGGTCTGCTGCACCTTTATGACGAGCGACGCACGCTGACGGCGGGAGCGTTGGGGCTCCGCGAGAACAACCCGCAGGTTTCGGCCATCGACCAGCGCATTGACCAGGGTCATGCGGCCCTCCGGACGGCAGTCGGAGCTGCCGCTCGCGGTCTCAACGCCCGGCTCTCAGCCCTGGACGACAAGATCAACGAGGAGCGAGCAATCCTGGCCACGTTCCCCGGAAAGGCGAATCAGATCGCGCAGCTCGAACTTGAGTCCAACATTCTCAATGACACGTACCGCTACCTGCTTGGTCAGTACGAAGGGGCGCGGATGCAAGAGGCGACTATTGCACCGTACGTGGAGATTCTCGATGGTGCATCGCCGGCGTACCGCGTGGGCACGACCGTGCGGCAGAAAGTCATTCTCGGGGTGCTCGTGGGACTGCTTCTCGGTCTGGCAGGCGCTTTCTTCTTGGAGTACCTCGACCAAACCGTCAAGAGCTCGGCTGATATCGAGCGTGCACTCGGCATACCGGTACTCGGCCTGATCCCCCACGATCCCAAGCTGATGCCTCATCTGAACGGCCGACGTGCCCCAGTCGTGCCAATCAACAAGCTCGATGTCGGCGAGCCCGCGGTGGAATCGTACCGTGCGCTTCGCACCAATGTCACATTCGTTGGCGCCGACCGCCCACTGCAGTTCATCACAATCACCAGTCCCAGTCCGCGGGAGGGAAAGACTACCACGGCCGTCAATCTCGCAATCACGCTGGCGCAGAGCGGACGACGGACACTGCTGATCGACGGGGACCTCCGGCGCCCGCAGGCGCACCGCGCGTTCGGATTGGTACACTCCCCGGGTCTGACGGACGTGCTGGTGGGAGACACCTCGCCCCGAGAAGCGATTCGACCGGATATCCTCGAGAACCTCGATATGCTGCCCAGCGGTTCGCTACCGCCAAACCCCTCGGAGTTGCTTGGCTCAGACGCCATGCACTCGCTGGTAGGTCAACTGCGACATGATTACGACTATCTGATCATGGACACGCCACCCACCCTGCCGGTAACGGACGCTTCCATCATCGCGACAGTCGCCGATGCGGCCATCCTCGTAGTACGCAGTGGTGATACCGAGGAGACGGCAGCGCAACGCGCGCTCGAACAACTGCGTCGCGTGAGAGCCAGAGTTGCGGGCGCGGTGCTCAATGCTGTAACGCACAAGCGCGACCGGGAGTACACGTACTATTACTCCTACGGACGGCCTGCACCGAGCCGGTCACCGCTTCGTATGTTCGGTTCGCGCTTCGCCAACCTTCCGTAGTAACCCACGCCCGGCTCAGCACCCACCGCTGTCCGAACGAGAGCTGGCGAGGTCAGCTGACGCCGATTATCTGATCGCGCCGCGCGCCCACGCTGACATAGGTGATGGGCACGGTGACGAGTTCCTGAAGTCGGTCGAGATAGCCTCTGGCTTCCGCAGGAAGATCGTTCAGGGACCGTGCATCCCTCGTCGAGCAGTTCCACCCCTCGAGCACTTCATAGACCGGTTTGACGGAGTCGAGGCTGGCGACGTCCGACGGCATGTGCTCGACTGACTCCCCGTTCGCCGTATAACCGACGCAAATCGGAATGCGGGAGAGTGTATCCAAGACGTCGAGTTTCGTCACGGCGAGATCGGTCAGCCCGTTGACACGCGCGGCGTACCGCACAACCACGGCGTCGAACCAGCCACAGCGCCGAGGCCGCCCGGTGGTGGCTCCAAATTCGTTGCCGAGCTCCCGCAGCTGTGCAGACTCTCCGTCATCGGCCTCACTGGGGAGAGGACCGTTGCCGACGCGGGTGGTGTATGCCTTGACCACCCCAAGCACGGCATCCACTGCCGTTGGTCCAATCCCGGCACCGACCGCGGCACCTCCAGCCGTAGTGTTGGACGAGGTCACAAAGGGATAGGTGCCATGGTCGACGTCGAGCAGCGCACCCTGCGCTCCCTCGAGGAGAACGCTTCGGCCTTCCTCAAGAGCCTGGAACGTAATGAGTCCGGTATCGGCTGCCATGGAGAGGAGGCGCGGCGTCACGCGATCGAGTAGCGTGAGGTGCTCTTCCTCAGCGGCCCGTTCCGTGGCACCGAGTACTTCTAGCAGATGGTTGACGTCTCTCACACGTTGACAGATTACCTCCCGAACCCGAGAGGCCGAGCGGAGATCTCCCACGCGGAGGCCCCGGCGGCCGAACTTGTGCTCGTACGCCGGTCCAATTCCACGACCCGTTGTCCCGATTTTTTGAGTTCGCTCGAGTTCCCGCTCGAGGAGCTTGTGATAGGGCAAAACGAGATGCGCGCGGTCGGAAATCGCCAGCCGACCCTCGATCTGCACGCCTCGGGCCTCGAGCCCCTCGATCTCCTCATCCAACGTCTCGGGATCGAGGACAACCCCGTTCCCGATAACGCACTGGGTGTCCTGATGGAGAATGCCTGAGGGGATTTGATGGAGAATGAGCTCGTCGTCGCCAACGACCACCGTATGACCGGCGTTGGCGCCGCCCTGGTAACGCACGACGAGATCGGAGCGCTCCGCGAGGACATCGACGATCTTGCCCTTCCCCTCATCCCCCCACTGCGCTCCCACAACCACAATGCAACGCCGTTTGGGCCCGAACATCTTCAGTGGAGTCCGTTGCTGAGCCAAAAAAAAGCCCCGCGGGTTCCACACGGGGCATCCTCTGACAAACGTACGCCGGCTTGACGGAACCGTCAACCGAGCAATCGCTCGGCAGCACTCCCCACGGCCAGCCCGGCTTGCGCAGCATATCTCACGTCGGTGCGCTCTGGCGTGTCTCGATCCGTATGCACGACGCCGAGTGTGCTCCAGTCCCCGGAGCTGAGGGTGAGGCCGCACATGCCCACGGACGCCAGCACGGAGCCATCCACGAAGATCCCAAGTGGGAGGGCGGCGGTGCGAACGTCGAACCCCCCGCCGCGAAGCTCGGCCACGACCGAAGCCTCTAAGGATCGACCGTCGATTCCACCGCCCGTTGCGTCCTCGCGTCTCCCCGGCCGATGGGCCATGACGTTGAAGCGGCCCCTCGCATCGAGGCCATCAAAGTTTACGAAGGCGCCACGTCGATTCCCTCCACGGATCCACTGCCTGGCCCCTTCCATGCCGAACTCCTCAGCGCCGGTTATCAATACACCCACGTCAGTCCGATCCCGCAGGTATTCTGCTGCCGTGAGGGCGGCGATCACGCCGGAGGCGTTGTCCACAGCTCCCGGAGACCCATCTCTCACGGGACGACCTGCAATGGCCAAACCACCGATCACACCGAGGCTGACCCACGGGAGCACCAGCGCCGCAGGCAGCGCATCGAACAGTCTTGCCCCCAGACAAGCTACGACTCCTGCCGTCCCGATCCCCAGCAACACCGCAGCCCCGACACGACCGCGAAGTGACACCTTCTGCGCCTTGCTGTCGGAATGTGCCACCAGCCACAGCCGGGGATTCCCCTCGCCTCGGGTCGCCGAGACGTTGACAGCTTCGGCCGTGAGTCCGGCCCACCATCCACCGAACACGCGGCGCATCACTCCCAGGGAGAGCAGTGCAACGCCGGACAGCGCAACCAGGCCCGTGAGTGCGGCAATCCAGCCTGGGATCGGCAGCACGAACAATGCGACAAGAGCCGGCGCCACCCAGACAAAGCCGGCACCTACCACCGAGGCCGCCTCGAGCCGATGGGAGCAGGCGGTGAACTCCTCTTGGGTCACGACGTATCCCAAGGTCGTCAACTGTTCGATGATTGCCGCCTCTACCTGACGAACCGCTTCAGTTCCGGGGAGCCGGGGGACGGCGATGCTGGGAAAGAGCCTGACCGCCCACTGCGGAGCGGTCACGTCAGGCACGTACAAATCGCGGTTGGGAAGCTTTCAGGCTGGGGTGGGACGCTGACGACGGTGCAGAGGCATCCTTGGTAAGTCCCACACTTACGAAGTGCCCTTCTTTCCACTAGCCCCTTTGTCTTTCTTACTCCCTTCGTTGCCCGCTTCGTTGGCATCGGATCCCTCTTTCTTGGCGGCCTTCTTTCGTCCCTTCGTGGCTTTGGCGGTCGTCGGCCCCTCGATGCGTTTCTTCAGAGCGGCCGGCCGTTCCGCAACCGCAAGCGCCGGTCCGAGCGCGACGGTTCCACTCTCCACGAGCTCGAACAGGTGTTCATCCATGGTCTGCATGGAACTGTCTTCGCTTTGCTCGATCGCTCGGCTGATCTTCTCGAGCCGATCCTTTTGGATCAGCTCTCGAATTTCGTCGTCACACGCGAGCAGTTCAACCGCCACACAACGACCGTGGCCGTCAGCTCGCGGCAACAGGCGCTGAGAAATAATCGATTGCAAAACGTCCGCAAACCTGAGTCGAGCAATCTCCTGCTCGCCCGGCGGAAACATCGATATCAACCGCGCTATCGTAATCGCGGAGCCTGTTGTTGGCAGCGACGAAATGACGAGATGCCCCCGCTCGGCGGCCTTCAACGTCACGTCGACCATTCCAGCGTCTCGCAACTCATCGATCACAACCACATCCGGGTCCTGACGCAGTGCCGCCCGCAAACCGGTCTCGAAGTCTGCGGTGTCGACACCGATCTCCCGCTGTGTCACGGAGCTATTGAGGTCGCGATGCAGGAATTCTATGGGACTCTCGAGCGAGACGATGTGCTTGTTCACCGTCGTGTTCATATGGTGCACCATCGCCGTTATGGTCGAGGTCTTCCCGCTGCCGCTCTCTCCGGTCACGACGATCATGCCTCGCTCAGTCTGGCAGATCTCCTCGAATACAGGAGGCAACCCGAGACCTTCGAAGGTGGGTGCCTCGAAAGGGATCACCCGCATGACTACCATGATGGAGGAGCGCTGGCGCATGATGTTCACGCGGAACCGCCCGATGCCCGGCGCACCCCATGAGCAATCGTAATCCTTGATCTGGTCGATCGCCCTCCGGTCGTCCTCAGTGGGAATGAGCTGGAGGGCAATGGCCTTCGTCTGTTCGGGCGTGAGCCGTTGCTTCGTGAGAGGTTGGAGTTCTCCGTCGATGCGGGCTCGAAAGACGTCGCCCGCCTTGATGTGGAGATCCGATGCTCCTCGCTCGACCGCCGCCTTGATGACGTTTTCCATTCGTTAGTAACCGGTCTGGAAATCCACGATATTCTTGAGTCGCCTGCCGCGGAGATAGCAGTTGATGTTCTCCAAGATAAGCTCGGTCTCCCGACTCCAGAACCGCTCCGACACCGCGCTCACGTGAGGAAACACCATCACCGAGGGATGGCGCCAGAACGGGTGCATCCTCGGAAGCGGCTCATGGCTGAACACATCCAGCACGCAGCCAGCAACATGTCCGCTATCGAGCTGTCTGAGCATGGCATCTTCATCCAGCAACGCCCCGCGCGCGACGTTCACTACGAAGGACCCGTGGGGGAGTGCCTTGAGGACACGGTCGTCGACTATGTGGCTGGTAAGCGGCGTGTGGGCCGCGGCAACCACCAACACATCACTTTGCCGCGCCAGCTGCGTGATCTGGTCAGCTCTCCCAACCCACCGAACACCTGCGGGTTTCCGTCTGTCGGCACGCCGGCGAATACTGCGGACCTCCATGCCGAGAGCGACACAGCGACGAGCAACCGCACAGCCCACTCCGCCGAGCCCCACGATACCAACGCGGGTCCCCTCGAATTCCCGTGCTCGAACGGTAGCCTTGTCGGTGAAGACGTCCTTGGCCCACCGCCTAGCCTTTTGAGCAGACACCGCGGCGTGAAACCCTCGCAGGCAAAAACCGATAGCGGTCAAGACCCAATCGGCCATGGGCTCTGCCTGGATCACCCGCGAATTGGTGAAGACGGCTCGCGTGGCCTCCAGTTCGGGCGTAAGACTCGACCCCACTCCGGCTGCCGCGCTGTGCACCCATCGCAGGGTTTCGCACCCCGCGCGGGCCACAGCGGCTGGAACACCCCAGCCGATGTAGACCTCGGCCCCGCGTGCTATGGGCACGGCTACAGGCGAGCCCGAGCCGCCATCCCCGTCGCTCGGCGCCGGCCCCCGCAGATTCCTAACGGTCCAATCGGAGCCGAGGGCGCCCCGTATTGCTCGCACGGTTGCGTCCGGAACGCTCCACAGGGGCCGCGGCGAGTGCAGGTCAATGACGAGGCGTCTCACCGGTCGTCGGACAATCTCAAGGCCCCAGCCGTCTTCAGTAGCGCCAACTTCGCTTTGTCGTGCAACGGCTTTGGTCCGCGCATCTCCAACGACACCACCATGATATCACCGCGCAGCTCCGCCGTCAGTTCTTCGACCTCCAGGCCGGTTTCCACCACCAGCCGATCGATCTGGTCGATCCGTTCCGGAGAGGCATCGACCTCCACCGACAGCCGCGTGACATGAGTCTTGCGTTTGAAATATCGTTCGACGCGTCTGAGCACGGCCAAGACGATCAGCACCAGCACCGTAGCGCCTACCGCCTCGAGAACCGCACCGTACCCGATGGTCATTCCAATGGCCGCCACCAACCACATGGTTGCGGCGCTGGTGAGGCCGGTAACGTGCCCTCTACTCAGAATGATCGTTCCCGCACCGAGGAAGCCAATGCCCACCACGATTTGAGCAGCGATACGAGCCGGGTCTCCAAACGGACCCGACATCATCAACGACAGCTGCGTGAAAAGCGCGGCGCCTACACATATCAGGATGTTGGTGCGCAGTCCTGCAGGTTTGCCCTGCATCTCCCGCTCGGCACCCACCGCCCCACCGAGCAGAATCGCTACCAGTAGGTACCCAAGGAGATCGAGTCTCAGAAATCGGGCCAATTCCGGCCAGGTATCAATCATTGATTAACTCGAGTTGTAACCCCCGCTGGAAGAAATCCCATGTGTTCCCGGGCCTCCCGCATCGTTTCCTTGGCAATCACCCGGGCCCGGTCGGCCCCGTCGCGCAGTATCTCATCGACGCGCTCGGGGTGTCCGCGGAGCTCTTTGGCGCGCTCGCGCATCGGTGCGAACGTTTCCGCCATGTGGTCGACGAGAACCCGCTTACAGTCGAGGCACCCCCAACCAGCCGTCCGACACTTCTCCGCCACTTCACTCACTGTGTCCGATGGCGAGAAGTGTTGGTGCAACGCATACAGGTTGCAATTGTCTGGGTTGCCGGGGTCCCGGCGAGTGACGCGTGCCGGATCCGTCTTGGCCGGCCGAACCAGCTTCCAGATCTCTTCCGGCTCCTCGAGAATGCTCACCGTGTTGTCCAGGCTCTTGGACATCTTCGCCTGGCCATCGAGGCCCGTGATGCGGAGTGCCTCGTCTGTCTGTGCTTTGGGCTCTGGGAAGAAGCCAGGATGATACCGGGCGTTCCACTTTCGGGCGATCTCGCGCATCAGCTCGATGTGCTGAAGTTGGTCTTCGCCGACAGGGACCAGATCCGCCTTGTATAACAAAACGTCCGCCGCCTGCAACACGGGATAATTCAACAGTCCAGCGAGCACGCTTTCCTGCCGTTGCGACTTGTCCTTAAATTGGGTCATTCGCTCCAGTTCACCGAGCGGCGTCACTGAGGTGAAGACCCAGGAAAGCTCGGAGTGCTCCGGAACGTGCGATTGCAGGAACAGCACGGCCTCCTCCGGATCGATCCCGGCAGCGAGGAGACTCGTCGCCATCTCGAAGCTCTGGCTGGCGAGCGTTTCAATGTCGTACTCCTGTGTTATTGCGTGGAGATCTACTATACAAATGAAGGTCTCGTGATCGTGCTGGAGTTCTACCCAGTTGCGCACGGCACCGAGATAATTGCCGATATGGAGTTCGCCAGACGGTTGAATACCCGAGAAGATTCGTGCCATGGCCACAAGCTAACGAGGTAGTGGAAAGGGTCGCAAGGTGCCGAAATATAGAGATTTAGTGTCCATTGCCGTGGAAGCGGCCAAGCGTGCGGCGACGTTCATCCGGGACGCGGAGAGGCCCACTGAGCCGACGGCGTGGACGCAGAAGGGCCTCAAGGATTTCGTAACCGAGGTGGATCGCGGAGCTGAGCAGATTATCGCGGAATATCTTCTCGCTACCGTACCTGGTTCCGCGGTCCTAGGGGAGGAACTGAGCCCCACCGCCACGAAGGCCGATCTGCTGTGGGTCGTCGACCCGCTTGATGGAACCACCAATTACCTGCATGGATATCCTGCGTATGCCGTGAGCATAGGCGCCGTAGTGGATGGAACGCTGCGTGCCGGCGCGGTCCTCGACATAGTTCGTGATCTCACCTTCACGGCGGCCTCAGAGGCCGGGGCATGGTGTGCCGAGGCCAGACTCAGCGTCTCCCAGGTTCAAGATCCTGCTGTTGCGCTCGTAGGAACGGGCTTTCCGTTCAAGGTGCCAGAGCTCCTGCCGCGTTATCTGCGGCAATTTGCCGACATCATGGGTGCAACTAGCGGCGTGCGGCGCGCCGGTTCCGCTGCGCTGGATCTCGTCGACGTGGCCCTTGGACGATTTGACGGGTTTTGGGAGCTCTACCTCGCTCCCTGGGACGTGGCGGCTGGAACGTTACTCGTGCGCGAAGCCGGCGGCATCGTCACTGACATCGACGGTGATATTGACGTTGTCCGCCACGGGTCGATCGTCGCCGGTAATCCCGCGATGCATCGATGGCTCCTGGGGTTGCTGGAATCGTAGGAGGTGGGTGGTACGGTCTGGATGAACGCTGCACATCCCCACTGAGCGGCGGCGGGGTGCTAGGCCGGTGTGGTAGCGCCTACCGCCGTCAAGATCCGTGGCCCGTCCCGGTGGATCAGAACTGTGTGTTCGAAATGAGCGGAGAGCGAATTGTCGGCTGTGACAACAGTCCACTTGTCGGCGAGCGTTCGAATGTCAGGCTGGCCGAAATTCACCATGGGCTCGATGGCGATGGTCATGCCCTCCACCAATCGCCGGCCCCTTTTCGGCTTGCCGAAGTTAGGAACTTGCGGCTCTTCGTGAAAATTCGAACCGATACCGTGCCCGACCAGCTCCCGCACGACACTGAAACCGGCCTCCTCGGCAACGCGCTGAACTGCGTGTCCGATGTCTCCGGTAAAATTACCAAGCAAGGCAGCATTGATTCCCGCTTCGAGAGCCTCCCTCGTCACCGACAGGAGTCGTGCTGCATCGGGTGCTAACTCGCCCACGGCCACGGTCGTGGCAGAATCAGCATGCAGTCCCTCGAGACAAACTCCGCAATCGACACTCAGGACATCTCCTTCTTCGAGCGTCCGTTGATCCGACGGGATCCCGTGCACGACCTCGTGATTGATCGACGTGCACAGCGACTTTGGAAACCCGTACAATCCCTTGAACGAGGGCCGCGCGCCGGGGTGGCTGCGAATGAACTCCTCGGCAAGCGCGTCGAGTTCCTCGGTCGTCACGCCGGGGGTAGTTCGGGAAGACACGAGCTGCAGAGTCTCGGCCACGATCTGTCCGGCGGCCGCCATGGTGTCGGCTTCTCGCGGAGATTTGATCGTAATCATGAGGCCAGCGCTTCTGCCACACGAACGGCGACGTCTTCGATGCTGCCCGTCGCTGCCACCTCGGTCACAATGTCTTGCTTGCGATAGTACGCGATCAGCGGCTCGGTCGTTTCCCGGTAGACGTCGAGGCGCTGTCGGATGGCCTCAGGCGTGTCGTCGCTCCTTCCCTCCACGTCAGCACGCCCAGTCATTCTCCGTACCAATTCCTGCTCGGGCACGGCAAATGCGAGTACGTGATCCACCCTAGCGCCTCGCGAGTACAGCAGCCGATCTACCGCCTCGGCCTGAGCGATTGTCCGCGGAAAGCCGTCCATGATGACACCGTTCCCGGCCTCACGGGACGCGAGCTTCTCCTCAATCAATCCGAGGATCACGTCGTCCGGGACGAGTTTCCCCTGATCCATGTAGCGTTTCACGCGCATTCCGAGGGGTGAACTGCCTTTGACGGCTTCACGCAGCAGGTCGCCCGTAGCGATTCGCGGAATGCCGTGTTGCTCTGACGCGATCGCTCCCTGGGTGCCCTTGCCGGCCCCCGGCGGTCCTAGCAGAACGACATTCATGCACTCGACATCCTCTGCACGTACAGCTGCGTGGGTCACATGTAGCGCCGGCGGCCGCGGAATTTCACACGCCCCTGCTTCATGTAATCGTCGTAGTGCCGCACGTGCAGATGTTGTTGGACCTGAACGACCGTGTCCAGGGCAACACCCACCACGATGAGCAGAGCTGTACCGCCGAAGAAGAAGGGTACGTTGAAAGCGTCAAACACAAAAAATGGAAGGAGCGCAATCAAGCACAGAAAGAGCGATCCCGGCATCGTAACACGGCTCAGCACGTCGTCGATATAGTCGGCGCTCGCCGCCCCCGGCTTGACTCCAGGAATGAACCCGCCCTGCTTCTTGAGATTTTCCGCGAGATCGATGGGGTTGAAAATGATCGACGTGTAGAAATACGTGAAGAAGATGATGAGCAGACCGTAGCTCAAGTAGTACAATCCCGTGCCCGGAGCGAACGAATCCGACAGGCCTTGCAGGAATGGTACGTTGCTGAACGTCGCGATCGTGCCGGGTACGATGATGATGGACTGGGCGAAGATGATCGGCATCACACCTGCCGAGTTTATCCGAATGGGAATGAA
>JBDHDY010000012.1:0-16099 GCA_039591275.1 Gemmatimonadota bacterium
GCCGCCGTCCACGGAAAGCACGACATCACGTTGAGCAACCTGCTGGGCTCGAACATCTTCAACGTCCTCGGCATCCTGGGCACCACGAGCGCCATCTTTCCCGTGCCAGTCAATCTCCAGGCAGCAACCCTGGACAATTGGGTCATGCTTGCATTCGCGGCGGCGTTGTTTCCCATTCTGAAGTGGGGGAAGAAGGTGACCCGTCTCGAGGCCCTACTACTCCTCACAGCGTTTGCCGTGTACATGGTGGTTGTTGTTCGGGGGTGACAAGTGAGAAGCGCGGGCAGGCGGGCCAAAGCAGTGCGATGACTTCACGGGGGGTCAGGTTGCACTGCAACTGATCAGCGATAATCTGCGAGTCTTCAGTGCAATCTGTGGCCCCAACACGCCTAACCGCTTTCCAGGCGCACCAAGCGTGCGCGGGGCGGAATGGCCGGCTCGAGCTCCATGATGCCCACCGAGGGCTGCCACCCATGCCGTGGCGCACCAGCGGACCCCGGATTCATCACCGTAATCGTCTTGTTCACCAACTCGAGCAGCGGGCAATGGGTGTGCCCGAACACGATGATCTCAGCCTCCGGGAATGCCTTGTGAAGTTTCGCCGGTGTTGGTGAGCCAAACCGGTCACCGTGTGTCACCGTGATGTAGAAATCCTCGAGTTCGAGTTTTGCGACATCGGGACATCTCGAACGGATGTCGAACCCGTCCACGTTCCCGTACACCGCTGTGACTGGAGCGATCGCTTCGAGTTCGACGAGTACATCAGCCGTCCCGATGTCCCCCCCGTGGATGATGTGATCTACGTTCTCAAAAGCTTCGTAAACCGAGTTCGGGAGATGGCCATGGGTATCGGCAATGATGCCGAGGCGCACTTACTCTCGACCCTCCCAGCGGGATATGAGCTGGACGTCGAGTTTCATGTGGTCGAGCACGCGTTGAACGATGAAATCGACCAGCTGCGAGACTTCGCTCGGGCGCTGATAGAACCCCGGCGCAGCGGGAATAACGGTGGCTCCGGCTTCGGTCACGGCGATGAGATTACGGAGGTGAAGGAGGGACAGCGGTGTCTCACGGGGGACGAGCAGCAGTGGTCGATGTTCTTTCAACGTTACGTCGGCAGCCCGCTCCACGAGCGACCGGCTAGTACCGTGGGCCACCGCCGCCACAGTACCCATGGAGCACGGGCAAATAACCATCCCGGAACACGGGGCTGACCCAGACGCCGGCACCGCCCCACGGTCGTCGTCCTCGCACACCGTGATGGTGGACCAATCCCCACCGGTAGCAGCGATCAGTTTTCCCGGCGTGCTGATGCCCGTCTCCGTGGAGAGTAGCCGCCACCCGTGCGGGGAGATGATCAGCCACAGCGGGACATGTCGGGTGGCAAGTACCTCAAGAAGCCGTACCGCATAGGGGGCACCGGATGCACCTGTGATTGCCAGCGCCCACGGCGGTGTCACCGCCCTTTCCGATTGGGGGTTGGAGATTTCAACGGGTGCTTCGTTGGGGTCGGGGGTCCAGGCCATTTGGGCGAGGGGGCATCCGGGAAGCATCCCTTGCCCGGGTCCGGGCGCTTCATGGGGCGCGGAACGCGCTTGGGCGCTGGGGGAAAACACCCGTCTTTGCCTCCGGGCGATCCCTTCCCGAGCGCTCCGCCAAGGATCCAATTCAAGTTCATAGCAGTCGATCCCCCAATGCAGCCAAGAAAACTACGATGCTCATGACTCCGTTCAGCGTAAAGAACGCCGCATCCAGCCTTCTCAAATCGTGCGGCCGAACCAGCCGATGCTCCCAGATGAGAATCGCGGCGGCCACGCCTAGGCCTATGTAATATACCTTCCCAAACGCCGTGCCCGCGCCAAATCCTACGAGGGCAACCATCATGACGGCATGAAGCACCTTTGCAAACCGGATACTTTGCCTTTGGCCCATCAACACCACTGCACTCTTCAGGCCCCGCATCCGGTCGAACCGCTCGTCCTGCAACGCATAGAAGATGTCGAACCCACCCACCCAGCACGCGACTGCTAACGCAAGCAGCGGAACAGTCCATCCTGGGGTACTCCACGTGCCCGCAATGGCCAGGTAGCCGCCCACGGGGGCGATAGCGAGGGATGCCCCAAGCCACAGATGTGACCAGCTGGTAAAACGCTTGGTGTAGCTATACGTGAGTATCCACAGAAGAGCGAGTGGGGATAGTGCCAAGCAGAGCAAGTTGAGCATACCGGCCGCCACAACGAACACGACCGCAGCGATGGAAACCGCTACCACCGCTTGAGTGAGAGTGAGACGCCCTCTGGGAAGCTCTCTTTCCTTCGTTCGCGGGTTAAACCGGTCGATATGGCGATCGATAATCCTGTTGAAGCCCATCGCGGCAAACCGAGCGGCGGTGAACGCGACGATGACGAGGACGATCTGGGTAACGGACACCGGAGAGTCGAACGATGCATACACCACGCCGAGCAAGGCAAACGGCAGCGCAAACACTGTGTGTGGCAGCTTGACGAAGTTGACGTAGCGAACGAATAGCGATCGCCCCTCTACCGTCTGACCGTCCCGGCCGACATCGAGTTCGTCCATCGCCGCTGGCAGATCGACGCGCCTAGCCTGAGTAGCCCGCGCGGGGTCACGCATTTATCGATCCGTGCTCAGCGGGGGAATCCCCAGGTCGTCCCACATGGCGTCAACACGAGCTCTCGTTGCTTCATCCATGACAATCTTAGTTGGCCATTCCCGCTCGAAGCCCTCTTCCTTCCATTTCTTTGTGGCGTCGATGCCCATCTTCGATCCGTATGTGAATGCGCGAGACGCATGGTCCAGCACATCTACCGGACCCATCGTAAACCGCACATCTCTCTCCGGATCTATGTTGTTTAGCGCCACCCACCATGCCTCGTCAACGTCCCGCACGTTCACCTCGCTGTCCAGCACAACGATGACTTTGGCCAACGACATCAAGCCCATACCCCACAGGGCGTTCATCACCTTCCATGCTTGCCCAGGATACTGTTTATCGATACTGACAAATACGAGGTTATGGAAGATCCCTACAGGGGGCATGTGATAGTCCACGACCTCAGGCACGGTGAGTTTGAGCAATGGAAGGAAGATGCGCTCCGTCGCATGGCCGAGGTAGTAGTCCTCCATCGGCGGCCTGCCAACGATGGTGGTGGGATAGACCGGTCGTTCCCTCATGGTGATTGCCGTGACATGTACGGCGGGATAGTAGTCGGCCAGCGAGTAAAAGCCGGTGTGGTCTCCGAACGGTCCCTCTAGAACCAGCGACTCCGCCGGATCGATGTAGCCTTCGATCACCAGCTCAGCCTCTGCCGGAACGAGCAGGTCGCTGGTCACCGCGCTTGCGAGGTTTACCGGCTTGCGCCGTAGAAATCCGGCGAAGATGTACTCGTCCACATTCGGGGGAAGCGGAGCCGAGGCAGAGAAGATGGACGCAGGATCACCGCCGAGAGCGATAGCGACGGGCATTCTCTCGCCGCGTTTCGCCATCTCCCGCCAATGGGCGGCTCCCACCTTGTGCCTCTGCCAGTGCATAGCCAAGAGATCGCGCTCCAGCACCTGGACCCGGTACATGCCGACGTTCCGAACACCGGAGATAGGATCCCGACTGATCACTTGCGGAAGCGTAACGTACGCCCCACCGTCTTCGGGCCAGCAGGTGAGAATGGGAAGCCGAGTCAGGTCGACGTCCAACCCACGGTGGGTCACTTCTTGACAAGGAGGTGTGGCGCGTTGAGTGCGTGGAGGATATTTGGCGAGCTCGGCCACCTTTGGCAGCATCGCGAGTTTTTCGCGCCACCCCTCTGGAACCTTTGTCTGCAGCAACTCTGCGATGCGGACGCCGATGCTGTCGAGATCATCGACCCCGAGCGCCATGGCCATGCGACGCATTGAGCCGAAGAGGTTGATTCCGACCGGAATCGAGCTCACCGTTCCGGCGGCGAGAGTTGGCTGCTCGAACATCAGCGCCGGTCCGCCGCCGGGCCTTTTCATGCAACGGTCCGCAACCTCGGCAATCTCCCGGTCCACCGACACAGAAGTCCGGACCCGGACCAGCTCCCCAGCGGCCTCCAGCGAAGTGAGGAACTCTGCGAGATTATCGGCGATCATGCCCGCGTCCCACAGTGGAGCGTGGCAATTCCAAGGCTGAGCTGCCGCACCGTCAGGTCTCGTAGGCCAGCCGCTTCCATGCGTTCCGCAAAACCCTCGGGGTCGGGAAAGTCCACCACCGAACGTGGCAGGTACTCGTAGGCAGTCGTATGTTTCGACACGAGGCGACCAATCCGTGGAAGGATGTGTCGAAAATAAAACAAATACATGGGTCGAAAGGGCCAGCTCGTCGGAGTCGAGAACTCCAGTACAACCAAACGGGCACCGGGTTTGAGAACGCGGGCCATTTCAGCCAATCCACTGTCGAGGTCCGTCAGGTTGCGAACGCCAAACCCAATCATGCATCCGTCGAATTGTCCGTCGGCAAACGGCAACTGCAAGGCGTCTGCGCCAACGGCAGCCAGTCGGTCCGCCTTGGCGGTGCCGCGCTTGAGCATCGGCACTACGAAGTCTGCACCAACCACCTGCCCGCGAAACCCGGGTTGCCGCCTAAGCTCGACAGCCAGGTCCAGTGTGCCGGCGCAGAGATCGAGATAGGTACCGTCAGGGGCCGCCTCCCAGTTGAGCCGGGCGACGGCGCGGCGTCGCCACCTTCTGTCGATGTTGAGGCTCAAGACGTGATTGAGCAGGTCGTAGCGCGGCGCTATGGCCGTAAACATCTCCCTCACATACGACCGCTTGGTGTCGCCGCGGGGAGATTCCAGGCTCCTATCAACCGACATCATAAGCGCCAAAGATACCGTGGCGTTTAAATTGGCCGCAAGAATGGCACGATATGGAGCGGTGCGGATCGGGGTCGGGGTGGACATTACCTGACGATGAAGCCCCCCCAGGATCTCTCGGAAGCCAGCGATCAGGAGATCGTTGCTTGGGCACGCACGGGATACGAGCGCGCCTATCGAGAGCTGGTACGACGGTATGAACGACCGGTCTTCTCACTCATCTACCGGATGGTGCGCGATCGAGAGCGCTGCGAGGACCTTGCACAAGAGACGTTTGTCAAGGTGCTCAACGCGCTCGACAGCTATCGTCCGGAATTCAAGTTCTCCTCTTGGATCTTCAAGATCGCCAACAACGCAGCCATCGATCACTTGCGGCGCAAAGAACTCGACACCCTTTCGCTGGACGGCGCTCCTGACGCAACGGATCCGGAGCGCCGCGAGGGAACCAGCCTGCAGCTAGCCGATCCCTCGGAAAATGCACTGCAGGAACTCGAAGCCCGAGAACTGGGAGGTCAAATCGAGGAGGCTATTGCCCAGCTTCGGCCCGAGTATCGATCGTGTATCATCCTGCGCCACGTCGAAGGATACCCTTACGAAGAAATCGCAGAGATCCTCGACTTACCCCTTGGAACCGTGAAGACATACATACACCGTGCACGCGTGCAGCTGCGCGCGATCCTCGAAACAACAAGAGAATGAAACTCTTACGCCTTCAATTCGTATGGGGTCCTGTAGGGAGATTTGTATGAAAAACAACGATGTGATCCAGCTCACACCTGCAGAGGAAGATCCGGTCGTGCACCGGTACCTCTCTGCGTTACCGTCTCTTGCCCCCACGGCGGGGTTCGAAGATCGCGTGATGGCGCAGGTGTGGAGACCTACACCCGCTTGGATTCAGCGCATACGGTGTGCTGCAGCGGGGCTCTTTCCCCGAAGGCGCGCTTGGGTTTGGGCTGGTGGGCTGGCAACCGCATCGACATGTTCGCTGGCCATCATCATCGCGTTGATGGCCACGAACTCCGTTCAAGTTGAAACAGCGTGGTCGGCTTTCACGGGAGGCCTAGGGCTGCCCGCCTGGCGGGCGACAATCAGCGGCACAATCGGACTCGTCTCGTCGGTTGTCGCCTACAGTAGGCTCATCACGCTCAATACGACGATGTTAGTCTCGGCAGGGCTCGGCACAGCGTTGGTAATGGTGGTGAGCTTGCTGGGACTGCATCGAACCATGCAGCAGCACAGCAGTGGGAGGGTAGTCCTTCATGCGGGTCACTAAGACGTTCGGATCGTTTGCGATCATAGCTGCGATTGGGTGGGCCTCGCCCAGCGCGGTCCCGGCGATGTTTCAGCAGGGCCCGCATGTGGTCGGCCACTCGGTCTCGGTGGCGCAGGACGGGTCCACACTTCTATTCGAGCTCACAGACGGCACGACCCTGTCGATCGAGGTGAGCGATGGGGCCATCCTCGTGAATGGAGAGTCGGTCGGCACATTCGAGGTGGCCCTCGAAGAATCGTGGAGCCATCTCCTGTCGCAGGCCGGCAGGCTCAGCTCCGAGGAACTCCTGACGGCCGTAAGAGATTGGCGCGCTGAAGAGCTGGAGCGGCACCTCGAAGCCAGCCTCGAGGAGGCGCTGGAAAGCGAACTCGCAGACCTGGAGGTTGTCTCGGCTGAACTGGCACAGGGAATCAGCGAAGTCGCTAGGGTCCTCGAGCCACAGGTCGAACTGCAGGAACCAGACGATGTTGTAGTCCTCGACCTCAGCGCGCTCACCCAATCTGAGGGCATTGCCGCTCAGCTGGACCAAATACGGGACCAGATGGACGAGATCGGGAATCTCGGGCTCCAGGTGCAAAACGGCCGCGTCCACGTCGGCGACCTCACCATTGGCCGGGGCCGGGTCATCGAGGAGGACCTGATGGTCCTCTCCGGCGACATATCGGTTTTCGGCACGGTCAACGGCAGTGTGGTTGCCCTCGACGGTGACGTCATTCTCCACCGCGGTGGATCGGTAAGCGGCGATGCCGTGGCGCTGAACGGCACGGTAGTACGAGCTGGAGGGCACGTTGCCGGTGGCATACGGTCTCTCGCCTCGGAGCTTCGTGGCCGGACAGCCAGGATCGCCCGCAGGGACGCACCCGCAAGGAGAGTTTCGGCAGTGGAGCAGCTTGGCAGGGGTGCCGGAACGCTCGTGGGCATGTTCGTGGCTCTCGCATGCATCGGCTTCGGATTCACCTTCTTCATGCCTCGGCAGCTCGATGTGGTTTCCGAGACCGTCACCGGGTCCTTCGGGAAGTCGTTCCTCGCCGGGCTATTTGCCACACCGCTGGTCTTTCCCGCGTTCGCCATGCTCCTCGTGGGATTGGCGATCACAGTGGTAGGAATCCTGCTCATCCCTGTGGCGATCGTGGCTGGCTTCCTTGCGCTCATTGCTGCTGCGGTCGGGGGTTATCTCGCCGTGGCCAACTCGGTAGGGGACTCGTATCTCACGCGAAGGATGGCAATGGGCAAGGCCGTGGAGGTCACACCGTACCGCTCCATGGTCTATGGATTGGTGGGTCTCTTGGCCATATGGATTCCGGCGATCCTCCTCGGCTGGATTCCGCTAGTGGGCAGCGCCATGGTTGCGCTGGCCGCCATCTTCACCTGGGCCATGGCCACCGCTGGGTTTGGCGCAGCCATTCTATCTCGCGCTGGCCTACGTGCCACGTTCGTCCGGCCGGGGGCCCGCCCGGCGCTGACGGATGAGCACTACCTGCCCACCATAGGCACCACCCCGGGGCCGAGGAAACGCAGCGAGGGCGGAGACAAGTAGGCATGCCCCGTCCAACCCTGCTGGCCGTTGCGCTCCTTGGAGCGGCGCTGAACGGTGCTCAGGCCCAATCCATTAGGACGCTGGCGGCCTCCCGACAACCGACTGACGAGCAGCACCTCACAGTCAAAGTCGAGTTCGGCGTCGGGACATTTCAGCTGAAACGCGACCAGGGTGGGGCGCTCTACCGCACAAGCCTCGTCTACGACGAGGAGATCTTCGAGCCAGTACAGCGGTACGATGCCGAGAGCTGGTTTCTCGAGCTGGGGATCACTTCCGGAAATCGAGACATCAGCTATCGCCGCCTCAAGAACCCACCCCAGCGACTGGATGTCGCCCTTTCACCACGGGTTCCAGTCACCCTGGAGCTCTCACTCGGAGCGGCTGTATCGGAGATCGACCTTGGCGGCCTCTCCCTGAGCCGAGCCACCATCGAGACCGGGGCCGGCAAGAGCGTCGTCGAGTTCAGCCGCCCGACGGTTTCCCCGTGCACGCAGATCGAGATTGCAGTCGCTGCGGCCCAGTTCACCGCCGAAAAGCTCGGGAATTCCAACTGTGAAGAGATCAGGTTCAAAGGCGGCGCCGGCGAACTCACCATGGATTTCACCGGTGAGTGGCAGCGCCGCGGCGAAACCAAGGCCGTCATCGGCGTCGGTCTCGGGGCACTGACGCTCCGCTTCCCGTCCCACCTTGGGGTCGCGCTGACGATGTCGCGCTTCTTGGCTTCGTTTGACGAATCCGGATTCCGCAAGCGGGGAGACACCTATTTCTCCGACGGCTACGACTCCGCAGAGGCCAAGCTGGCGCTGGACGTTGAGGCGGCTCTCGGTGACATCAAAGTCGTATGGGTGCCAAGATAGCTCCCGCCAACACCCGGTTCCTCCAAAGCCGCCTGATTCGAGAAGGGCTAGCCCGCACCCGGACCAACCCCGCTCCCTCAGCCACCTAGGATCGGCAGCTTGATACCTCGAGCGCCGACCTTCGCCCGCACGCCCTCAACGATGTGGGCAAAGGACTTCGCGGCCGGACTCTCCGGAGCAGCCACGACGATTGGCTGTCCCTCATCTGCCAGATCCGCCATCCCTGCCTGGAGCGGCACCTGTCCCAGGAGCGGCACGCCCAATTCCTCGCTCAACTTGGCCCCGCCGCCGGATAAGAAGATCTTGGTCTGATTGCCGCAGCTTGGGCACTCGAAGAAACTCATGTTCTCCACGATGCCAATGACCGGCACGGAGACGCGATCGAACATCTTCGCCCCGCGAAGCCCGTCTCCGATTGCCACTTCCTGCGGAGTAGTGACGATGATCGCCGCTTCGACCTGCACGGCCTGCACGAGCGACAACTGCGCGTCTCCAGTGCCTGGCGGCAGATCCACGAGCAGGTAATCGAGCTCTCCCCAATCCACATCCTGTAGGAACTGCTGGATGATCTTCATGACTATGGGACCGCGCCAGATCGCCGGCTGGTCTCGCTCAACGAGAAATCCCAAGGACATCAGCTTCACGCCATGGTTCTCGAGGGGAACGATTCTGCCCCCTCTTACAGGCGGTTTCTCATCGACCCCGAACATCCTGGGTATGTTGGGGCCATAGATGTCTGCGTCCATGATCCCGACGCGACGTCCGGCCCTGGCGAGTTCGGCGGCGAGATTCGACGCTACGGTTGATTTGCCCACACCGCCTTTGCCGCTGGAGATGGCGAGGATGTGCCCTAGACCGGGCATCTCGGCAGGCGCCGGAGGCGGCGGTGGAGCGCCCGGCTGGCTCCGAGGCTGACCTTGGGTCGCTCCTGCCCCACCCCCCGTGCCGCCAGTGGGTTCCGACACTTTTATCTTGACCTCAGTAACCCCCTCCACGTCTCGCACTGCGCTACGAGTCTCCCGCACCAGGTTTGCCGGATCGTCACGGGCGAGGACAAAGGTGAACGCGACGCGTCCATCGTCATCGATCTCCAGATCCTGAATCATGCCGGCGGAGATGACGTCGTTGTCCACGCGCGGATTTCGGATGTTTGTCAGGGCCCCAGCGACTCGGGCCTGTAACGGGTTGCTCATAAGCCTTCCAACGAATGCGATACAAGCTGCTGTGAAACTCGCTACTTGCTCAACACCTCACGGGCTGCAGCGAGGATGATACTCTGCACTTCGGCCAAGGTGCCCTCGACCGAAGCACCGGCGGCCTTGCGGTGCCCTCCTCCTCCAAACCGTTCGGAGAGCTCAGCCACGTTAACCTCACCCACCGAGCGGAATGAAACCTTGATGCGGCCGTTCGCCAACTCGCGGAAGAGAAGCGCCAGCCTGGTCCCTCTGATCGACCTAGGCAGCTCCACCATTCCCTCGAGCTGTTCAGCACCTACACTGTGCCGCTTCAGGGCGCCTGGCGGGACCGTCACCCACGCAAGTCCCCGTTCGGCCTCGACGACCAAGGTATCCAACACTTCTCCGAGCAGCCTCACCCGCCCTTCAGGGTCACTGGCGTAGACTTCGCGGTATATCTCCTCGGCATCCAGATCGTGCTCCAGGAGATGGGCCGCCACTTGCAAGGTTCTCGAGGTGGTGTTGCTGAAGCGGAAGCCCCCCGTGTCGGTCAGGATTGCCACGTAGAGGGCGCGCGCAGCCTCAGGGTTGATCGACCAGCCAGCCGACCGCGCGAGATCGTACACCAATTCACCTGTCGCGCAGGCGCCGGCGTCCACGAGGCGTGGTCCCGATGGCAAGGAGCCGTTGCTCAGATGGTGGTCGACACACGCCACAGGGACTTGGGTCTCCCGCACAATGTTGCCGAGATGGCCGAGCCGACCCAGGTCCGAAATATCCAGCACCAGAATGACGTCGGCACGACGGATGTGCCGCCCAGCGTCTTTGGTCTTGTCCGCGTCCTCAACCCCGCCGAGTAGAAACCCGTAACGATCCGGATAGGCCGTGGGGTTAGCGATGACTGCGCGAACCCCTTGGGCCGTCAGGAGGTGCCAGAGGGCCACCTCGCTGCCGGCGCCGTCGCCGTCAGCGTTCACGTGCGTCGTTAGGGCGACGCGAGTTCCGGGGGTGAGGAGTGCGGCAACCTCCTTCGCCGCAACCCGGCGATCCTTCGGCACTGCCACGCCCCGGCGGCGTGGTTTCTTTGAAGAGCTCGTCATGCAGGAAGGAAGATAGTGAGGGAACGGCGATTGTGTGAGCGCCTCGATTGCTGCGCGCAACGCCCGGTGTCTCCAATGACGCATCCGGCGACAGCGGTCTCGCGCCTCTTGCTCATGAGCGGGCACGGATCCAGTTTGTGCCGCTCAGCCGGGGAGTGTTGATGGAATCCTTCGAGCAGATCATTTCGGCGGTCAAGAACATAGTCGACAATTTCGGCATCCCGATACGGGGAGAGACAATCCCACTGAAGGTGATCGCCTTAATCGGAACGGGGATCTTTTTGACGTTCCGGCTCCGATTCATACAGCTTCGTCGTCTGGGCCACGGTTTTGCCGTGACAAGCGGCAAATACGACGATCCCTCGGAACCGGGCGACGTGTCACACTTTCAAGCGCTAACGACCGCACTCTCGGCGACGGTGGGTATCGGTAACATCGCCGGAGCGGCGTGGGCAGTGCACTGGGGCGGCCCCGGTGCGCTCTTCTGGATGTGGGTGACCGCACTTGTCGGGATGGCCACCAAGTTTTCGGAAGTGACGCTGGCCCAGCAATACCGGCACGTGAAGTCGCCGAGTTCGGATCTGCACAAGTCGGAGGGCGTCGTCTCGGGGGGTCCGATGTACTACATCGACCGGGGGCTCGGCCCGAAATGGAAGCCTCTGGCGATCTTTTTCGCTCTCATGCTGGGCTTCTCGGCCCTTATGGGTGCCAACGCGGTGCAAGCAAACACGATAGCGGATACACTCCGAAGCTCTGTGGGCATTCCGGTTTGGCTCACCGGAATCCTCTCGGCCTCGGTCGTTGCGGCCGTGATCATCGGCGGCATCACACGCATCGGGAAGGTGACCGGCGTGCTCGCGCCGGCAATGGCTGCCATTTACGTGGCCGGAGCGCTCACGATCATCGTCCTGAACATCGACAAGTTGCTGCCGACGCTCGGGCTCGTCGTGCGCGAGGCTTTCAACCCGTCCGCGGGAGTCGCCGGCTCCGGAATCGGCGCGCTCCTCGTCACGCTCAACAGGGGGGTCGAACGAGGTCTCTTCTCGAACGAGGCTGGGCAGGGATCAGCTCCCATCGCCCACGCCGCCGCCAAAACCGACGAGCCCGTTTCGGAGGGCGTCGTGGGACTCGTAGAGCCGTTCATCGACACCATGGTCATCGTCACCATGACCGTGTTGGTCATTGTGATGACCGGCTCCTGGAACGATCGCGTGCCGACCCAAATGCCGCTGGGCGGCGGCGACATCACCTACCTCCTGCCCGCCGGTGACGGCAGTTACGACGAGACGTTCCCGCCGGCTGAGATCCAAGTGCAGAACGGATTTCAGACCGACCCTGCGGAGACAGCGGTGCTGGCGTGGCACAATGTGCCGGTCGAGCGATTCTTCACCGACCCTGCACAGATCAATCCGTTCACGGGAGTCCTCCGCCCGGCGGCGCACCTCGCGGTCACCGACGATGGCACAACGTTGGCCACGCTCTACGGCGACGCGCCGGAAAGTGGAGCGCCCCTTACGATGCTAAGCTTTCGCCGGGGGCTCTCACCCATCGCCGATATTGGGCACCACATCGTGTTCATCTGCGTCATACTATTCGGGATCTCGACTGCAATCTCGTGGAGTTACTACGGAGACCGATGTGCAGCGTACCTTTTCGGACACAAGGCGGTAGTGCCGTACCGGGCCATCTTCGTGGGAATGCACCTGTTGGGCGCCGTCATCGCCCCGGTTGCGGCTTGGGACCTTGGGGATCTCGCCCTCGGCATTCTCATTCTTCCCAACCTCGTCGCTCTCGTCTTGCTGTCCGGCAAAGTCAAGAGTCTGACAAATAGTTATTTCGAACGAAGGCCGTGGGTCGAGAATGCCGAAGTGCAGCGCCGCCTCCGCGAGGAGCGCAGCAAGCGAAAGTGATTGCACAACACACAGTAGCCGACACCTGGGAACCCGAGCTATACACCCGGCAGCGACGGCGCGCAGGAGCGGATCGTCGCTTTCTTTGTCTTGCAGCTAGGAGAGGTGGATCAGCCGCTGTAGTTCGGGGACTCGCGCGTGATCACCACGTCGTGAGGATGTGACTCGCGCAGGCCGGCAGCTGTGGTCTGGATGAACTCCGTTTCGCAACGGAGCTCCTCGATGGATTCGACACCGCAGTAACCCATGCCACTACGAATCCCGCCGACGATCTGATAAATCACGTCCGACACCGGCCCACGGTATGGCACCCGAGCTTCGATGCCTTCGGGGACGAGCTTTCGCGGCGAAAGATCCTCTTCCTGGAAGTACCGGTCTGCCGAACCCTCCTGCATGGCGGCGAGCGACCCCATCCCCCGGACCATCTTGAATCTCCGCCCCTCCAGCAGGAAACTTTCACCCGGGCTCTCTTCAGTGCCGGCCAGCATCGATCCCAGCATCACGCTTGCCGCACCAGCAGCCAGAATTTTCACCGCATCCCCCGAGTACTTGACTCCCCCGTCGGCAATCACGGGAACGTCGCCGGCACCGTCTACGGCATTTACCACCGCCGTGATCTGAGGCACCCCAACTCCGGTCACTACGCGCGTGGTGCAAATCGACCCCGGACCAACCCCAACCTTGACGGCATCCACGCCACGCTCCACCAGCGCCCGTGCCCCTTCACGGGTGGCGACGTTGCCGCCTACGATCTGCGCATCGACAAACGCGTTGCGCAGCTCACTTATAGTCTGGAGCACCCCGTCGGAATGACCGTGTGCCGAATCCACCACCAGCACATCGACACCCGCATCGACCAGCGCCTGGGCTCTGCTTTGCGTGTCACCTCCGACGCCAACTGCTGCGGCCACCCGCAACCGTCCGTGCTGGTCCTTGTTTGCGTCCGGATACTGACGTCGCTTGAAAATATCCTTCACGGTAATTAGGCCGCGGAGAACTCCTTCTTCATCCACCACTGGCAGTTTCTCGATACGATGTTGCCCGAGAATCTTTTCGGCTTCGTCGAGGGTGGTGCCCACTGGAGTAGTGATCAATTGATCTTTGGTCATCGCTTCAGCGATGGGCCGATCGACGCTTTTCTCGAACTGGAGATCGCGGTTGGTGATGATGCCAACGAGCTTGCCGCGCTCATCTACGATGGGCACACCGGAAATCTTGAAACGCGCCATGAGAACGCTTGCTTCTCGAATCGGTCGATCCGGTCCGAGTGTGATCGGCTTCAGAATCATCCCACTCTCCGACCGCTTCACACGATCCACCTGGGACGCTTGCTGATCGATGCTCATGTTCTTGTGGACAACACCGATTCCACCGGCCCGGGCCACCGAGATCGCCATCTCCGCTTCCGTCACGGTATCCATGGCCGCAGCAACCACGGGAATGTTGAGACCGACTCCACGCGTGAACGGCGTACGGACATCAACATCTCGCGGATGAACCGTCGCGTGTCGGGGTACGAGAAGGACGTCGTCGAACGTGAGACCGAGTCCCGGTCGTAATCTGCTCATCGGCTGACCCTTAAACGCAAAAACCCGCCAACGTCGGGCGGGTCCGCAGATCGCAAGTTGGAAATTCCATGGCCGAAGTTACCAAAGGCATGCCGGATGGTCAAGCGTTGTCGACTCGGTCCTCATCTGCTTCACCCTGTGGATCTTCAGGCGGCGTGGATGCTGCCGTTTGCTCGGTTGTCGCGGCTTGCGATGGCCCACTACCGGTGGCCGTTTCTGCATCGGCGTGTGTGCCGTCGAGCGCGGAGTGCGCCTCCACCTCATCTTCGCCGGCGGACGAATCCGTGGGCTGCTGGAGTTCGTCGACGACGGACCGCCCGGCGTCGGCAAGTCCCTGCATGACCCTGCCTGCGGCATCAAACACTCCCATGGTCCCCTTGATAGCCGCCATGGGAGCCCGGCCAGCCCGCAACGTATCTTCAACACTGTCTGCAATCTTCCGTAGCGGCGACGACGAGCTTCGGTCACCCCACCTGGACTGCAAGAATTCGATATAATCCAGCACCTGGAGCGCTTTCTCGTCGGAGAGCCCATCCAGTTTTCGCAAAATTCTTTTCTTCAGAAGCTCGTCCATGTAATCGCCTACCGCTCTCTGACGGACATTTCCAGCAGTTCGACCACGGGATTGCCCAGATATCGCGTCCGACCGTGCCGGACACGTACTAGGGTCACGATCTGCGCAAGCGGGGCAATTCGCTCGAAATCGGCAACCTGCTCCTCCGTCACCAAGACGTAGACGAAGCCAGCCTCGGGAAGGGGTCCGCGAGCCAGGACATAGGTTGTGCCTTCGGGTAACTCGGGCCGCAATCCATCGGCCGTCTGGATCGCGATGTGCTGCAGCGTCCACTGCAACAGCCTTCCTTCGAAGGTCTCCGGCTGCGCGCGCACCTCCGCGCCGCTCACGGCGATCAGGACACCGGCCGATCCGGGACGAAGGTCGCTCTCACGCACCCAACCCTCGGTCTGCACACGCACCCACTGTCCCGAGCGGGCAAGGATCTTGACCGGCACGTCCTCACCAAGGCTGCCCGTTGTGTCGCCGTCCGGCGTGGCTCTCAACTGCGTGCCCTGTAGGGTCACCGCCCGGTCCAGGCCGGATGCGGTGTTGCCATTGTCCGTCCGGCTGGCCGCCTGAGCCGCTGCAGAGAGTATCTGTGCGGCTGGCTCCGCCCCTACGGATTGCGAACCCGCCGACCCGAGCCGCTGCAGGGATCGCCCCCACATCCACCCCCTCCGTCTGACACGCACCCATCCACCCGCATCCTGTACCCCCTCCAACAGGAAGCCTTGAGCGAGTCGGGCTAACACACTTCCATTGGGCGAGGTGCGTAGATTCTCACCGCTTCTGGCACTCACCCGATAATCGAATTCATCGTCGTCAGTGCGCTGGACGGACTGCGACCAAATCCAGCCTTCGAGGACCACTTCCACCCACCCGGAGGTCGCGGACAGGCCGCCGAGTTCCGCTCCCTGCCGCACACTAGCCAACAGCCTCCCATCCGGACGCGCCTCGCGCCGGAAGTTCTCCTGCCGAAGCACGCGGTACCGCTCCTGGGCATTCGTCGGTCCGGGGATCATCGTTGTCCCCAGGACGGCCAGCGCGCAGACTGGTAGCACCCATCGTGGAACGCTAGATTGCTGCATCATCATAACTTAGATCATTCTAGGAGGACTGTTTCTCCATGTCAAAGGGTGGCGGCGGCGGTTCTGGGCCGGTGGTGTTGGTGGTGCTCGACGGCTGGGGGTTTCGCAAGGGGGGCGACGGCAACGCAATCTCTCTCGGCCAGACTCCAGTGTGGGATAGCTTGGTGGAGCGGGGAACGCTCACC
>JBDHDY010000013.1:0-20818 GCA_039591275.1 Gemmatimonadota bacterium
TACCATGTTCATGCGGACCTGGTGCCCAAGAAATTCAATGCCGAAGGTCTGGCCGAAGCCCTCGTAGGCAAGGCGGCGGGCCGGCGTTTCCTCTTAGCGCGGGCGAGCCGGGACCGGCCGGTGCTGGCGGCTGCGTTGAGGAATGCTGGAGCGCAGGTGGACCAGGTGGTCGTGTACAGCAGCGTCGATGTGGAGGACCCCAATCCGGACGTAGCTATCGCGCTTTCCTCCGACGAGATCGACTGGGTCACAGTCACGAGCTCGGCCACGGCTCAGTCGCTGGTGCGACTCTACGGCGACGCGTTGCGACGAGCTCGGCTTGCAAGCATCAGCCCTATGACATCGGTGGCACTGCGCGAGTTGGGGTTTGAGCCAGCAGCCGAAGCCTCGCCCCACACAGCGGCCGCGCTCGTCGACGCGATTCTCCATGCCGACGAGTCGTCAGCGGACGGTTGGCCGGAGCCGCAGCTGCACGTCGATCGTTACCCGGCGCTTCGGTAGCGGCCAACACCGCACTCACAGCTAGCCACAGAGGTCCCCACCTCCCTCCTCCCCGGGGAGGAGGGAGTGGGGAGGAGGGAGGAGCGGCTGCTGTGTCCTCTGTGGCTTACAAAGCGGCAGGGTTATCCGGTCGGTCGTTCAGCACGCGCTGCACCAGGTGGCCGAGGCTGGTACGGCTGAGTTGCCTGTCTTCATAGAGATCGACCGTTCCCTCGTCGGCGAGCAAGTCCGGGCGGTCGGCCAGGATGTTTGCCTCCCCAACCTGTCCCAAGCACCAGACGGCCATGCCCCGGGTTTGCGGGTCGGGGTCGTCTAGCGCAGCAGTGACTGCGGCGAGAACGGAGGGGATGTGGTCGCCCGCCAACGGACCGAGCCGTCCTATGGCCCACAGCACACCGCCCCTGAGGCGCTCGAGGTCTTCCGCCGCCAAGTTCACGATGAGAAACACCACGATCGGCATGTGGTCGGCGAATAGTGTCGGCTCTTGGCGGACGATCTCCGCCATGGCTTCCGGTGCTCGCCAGCAGACCCCGCCGGACTCCTCGCTCAACAGCCAGTGAAGCCGTCGTAGGTGCTCTCGGACGTAGTTGGGGTCATCTTCGGCGATCTTCAGAGCCGCTGCACCCATTGCCTCAACAGCGCGCCAGCCGATCTCCGGGTCGCGATCGTACGTAAGGGAAACGAGGGTTCCCAAGATGCGCTTTGTCTCGCACGCCATTTCCGCGATCTCATCGATCTGTCCATGGGCGAGCAGTTCGTGCAGGGTGTGCTTGAGTGTCACGATGCAATTGGGCACAGGGTACGTAATGTCAACGATGGGCGATGTTGAAAGCATATCCCATACGGTCCCGGCGTCAATCTATCTTGCCGGTGTTGATCAGAGACACATTTTGGGCTTAGCCACAGAGCACACAGAGGTCACCGAGCCGCACCCCACACCCCTCAAGCGCACAGTTCTCAACGCGCTCCTGACCGCTGAAAGCAAACCCTGCAAAGACAACAAAACAATGAACTGGGGTGGTGTGGGGTGGCTCTGTGTTCTCTGTGCCCTCTGTGGCTAAACCTGCAAGGTTGGACCGGCAGAAGGCGATGAATCATCACAGAAAAGCAAACCACCGCTGTTGCAGATCATAGGTGGCAGTTGCGGTTGGATGGCGGTAGCCCATGTTCTATACTGCGAATGCTGTGTGCCGTGCTATCGTTTTGCCGATATGCTCGGGTGCGTGAGATCTCGTATCGCAAGGAGAAGGGTCGCATGAGCACCGGGGAGGGTATCTCGTCACTGTGGAAGAAAGAGGACTGGTGGGCCGTCTGGCTAGGGCTCGGCATCATCGCGTGCGCGCTCGTGTTCTTTTTGGCCGGGGGCACACTGAGGCCACTGGCAGTGAGTCCGCCAAACGACTGGACTATCTTCTCTAGCGTCACGAACCACTTCGCGGAACGCTGGAGTTGGTACCTTCTGCTATATCTGGTATTCGGGGCCATATTCACGGCGAGCACGTCGGTGATGGGGCACAAGGTCAAGCACTACGTACCAGGCTTCACACTGATCTACCTCGTTTCGGTACTCATCTTGGTTGTCAGCCGGAGTCAGTTCTTCCACCAGCACAGTCTCGAGGCACCGTTGGTGGCGTTGGTTCTGGGTCTGCTGGTGGGGAATTTTGGAAAACTGCCGGGGTGGCTCGATAGCTCGCTACGGACCGAGTACTACATCAAGACAGGCATCGTGCTGCTTGGTGCAACGCTTCCGCTGACTTTGATTATTACGGCCGGTCCGATTGCGTTTCTCCAGGCGACGATTGTGTCCCTCTGCACGTGGTTGGTCATGTTCTTTGTTGCAACCCGAGTCTTCGGGCTCGACAAGCGGTTCGGCGCAGTGCTGGGCGCGGGGGGGGCAGTGTGTGGTGTGTCGGCGTCTATCGCGGTCGGTGGCGCGGTAAAGGCGGACAAGGAACATGTGGCGATCGGGATATCGATCGTGTCGTTGTGGGCCCTCGTAATGATCTTCGTCCTGCCGCTAGCGAGCAGAATGCTCGACCTCCACCCTGGCGTCGCCGGTGCCTGGATCGGTACCAGCGAGTTCGCCGATGCCGCTGGCTATGCCGCCGCGCAGACCATTGCCTCCGCCAGTGGCAACGACGCAGCTATCCAAACCTTCACGCTCATGAAGGTCATCGGCCGAGATATCTGGATCGGGATTTGGGCGTTCGTGCTGTCGATCGTCTCGGTTACCTACTGGGAACGCAGCACCAACCCCGCTAGCCGAACGGTGGGAGCCGGTGTGATTTGGGCGCGTTTCCCGAAGTTCGTCATCGGCTTCTTCCTGGCCTCGATCATCATGAGCATCGTAGTTGCCGGTTCTGCAGCCGACTACACGACAGAGCTGCAGCCGATGCTGATCGCCCCGATCAAGACCCTCAGGACGTGGACCTTTGTGTTCACGTTTCTGTGCATCGGTCTCACCACGCGATTCCGGGAACTGGCCAAGTTCGGCATGCCACCATTCTGGGCGTTCACGATCGGTGTCGCGATCAATGTGCCGCTTGGATACTTCCTCTCGAGCGTGGTGTTCAGGGATTATTGGATGGCGGTGCAGTGACAGGGAGGGGGGGAGGGAGGGGGGAGGCCTTCTCCCTTCTCCCTTCTCCCTTCTCCCTCTAATGCATCTCCCACTCGACGAACGGCTGTTTGACGTCCACCATCGCATTGACGATCAGCTCCACTAGGCCGCCGTAGGTGATCCCGCTTTTCTCCAGGGCATTGTAGTACTGCAAGATGTCCCTGAACTGCCCCTTGCAGTTGGAGCAGGGAGCGCAGATGTACTTCTTGACATCGGGGCCTGGTTGGTCGGCGAAGGCGTCCAGAATCTGCTTGAATTTCACTCGACCGGCGAGACTCACGCGCCAATCGGCGAAGTTATTGGGTGACATCACGGCGAAGCCACTTCCTCCGCCGCAGCAATAGTTGTCGACACCGTGGGGCTCCATCTCCCGGAACTGTGGGCAGAGGTACCGCAAGATGCGACGTTGCGGCTCCACGATTCCCAGATTCCGGACGATATTGCACGGGTCGTGCAGAGTGACGGGGAAATCGTTCTTGGACGGATCGAACTCGATCTTGCCGCTGAAAACGATCTTTTCGAGGAACGTCATGCAGCTTTCCCTGGGAATGTTCATCTCGCCGGTCAGGATGCGGTCTGAAATCGTCATCATCGCCTTGTGTTGGTGACCACACTCACCCATGAGAATCTTCTTGACCTTGAGATTCTTAGCCAGGGTGGCGTGCTTCAGCGCGATGCGAGCCAACTGGAAGTCATCGTAGAACAGACCATAGTTGACACCATCATAACCCACGGCCTCAGATGAAAGGGTCCACTCGATGCCAGCCGCATTCAGTATGATGGCGAAGGCGCCCGGGTTCTCGGGCCAGGACAGGATCTCCCCGGCGTTGTGAATCAACAGGACATCCGCCCCCTCCTTGTCCCAGGGGGTCTCCACCTCAATACCGGTTTGCTCGGTCATGTCCTCGTCGATGAACTCGAGGTTGTCCTTGACGACAACGGCATTCATGCCGGTTGACGAGCCGACGTCGAGCTGAAGCACGGTCCCCTTTTCGTGCAGCTCCTTGGGTGCCCATCCCAGCTCTTGGCTAAACAGTTTTCGCAGCTCATGGGTGATCAGGCCGTTGTCGACACCGATCGGACAGGCCTGGGCACAGCGCCGGCACATCGTGCAGCGGTAGCACAGTTCATACAGCCGCGTGATTGTAGTCCAATTGAGATCGATGTTGCCGTTGGAGAAACGCGAGAAGTACTTGCCGCCGGGTTTCACGTATTTGTTGACAAGTCTGCGCCATACTTCCGAACGATATGTAGGTCGATAGATGTCCTTTTCGCCGCTGGCCGTGTAAATCGGACATGAGTCGTTACAGCTTTGGCACTTGACGCAGTACTCCAGCGAGAGAAGCAACGGTTGTAAGAAAGTCCAATTATTGCGGGGCTCGAGCAGTTTCCCGAGACCGGCAGCGAACTTGTCCACGTACTCTTGCTCCTCGGCCGCGTCCTTTGGCTGGGGGATGTTTAGTGCGATCACACCATCGAGGTTGCAGACCAAACGCTCTTTGGTCTCGGGGCTGAGCTCCTTCCACGACGGTTGATCGTCCAGCTTGTCATATGGCGGTGGCAGCGGAACCAGATCCTCCGGTCCGACGGGACACAAGATCTCGTCTTTTCGCTTGCCGATATCATCTATGTGCAGTGTCTTACTCATTTCGCGTCGACCTCGGTGGCTATATCCACCCAGTTCTTCTTGCCGTCTGTGTTTAAGTGCGAGCCTGACCACGTGACCGGCTGCCCGAGAAGGTCCAGTACTTTTCTCTCCATGCGGCTGTCAGCGGACAGAGGCGTGTCGTCCCAGCGAACCTGGTGATAGGTGAAGTACTTGGCGACGAAGTGCATCATCTGACTAAACGGGAGGACGAACATGTCAACAGTCAGCAGAGCTCTCACGAAGCCCGATGAGCCAGCCGCAAAGTCGCCTACTGTCAGGAGTGCATACCCGCCACTGGCAAACACTGCTAGCAGCAGGGCGAGGTTGAACAAGGACGCTGGTGTCGTGAAGGGTTTCAATTGGGGGTCCGTGAGGCGTTTCACGAGCAAGCCGATTGCTCCGATGATTCCCAAGGCAAAGCCGGCGGCAGCGAGGGGTAGTGCAGCCGTGTGCAGCGCAGGCCAACCGGAGCCCACCAGTTCCAGCACCGCATTGAGGATGAGAAGTAGCGCTGCCGTAATCAACAAGTACATGCCAAAATGGAAGGGAAAGGAAAACCACCAGAGGCGTCTATTGTGCTCCCAGACACTCTTGAGGAGTACTATCTCCTGAACCATGTAGGAAAGTTCGTTGACTATCGATTTGGCACGCGGCTTTGTCCACCACTCGTATTCTTCAAAGTAGGAGCCGCCGTACTGACTCTTGCCTTTCTCGTGAGGTACCGGTGCCAGTTCCCAGCGGAGGTGCACCGGTAGTCTGGCAATCCTGACGGCCCTGAAGACAAATGCCACAAGAAAGGTCGCCAACAACAGATATGAGACGACAATGAGGATGGGGCCGAGCATTCAACTCTCCTTCTCGTGCGAGTGCCTTCGCAGCTGCATGAGTTCCGTGATAGCTGCGCCAGCGTTCTGGAGGTCGTTCTGGTCGTGCAGCAGGCGCTTGATGTCCTCCGCGCACAACGAGCCAAAGCGGTACACCACGCACTGCCGGCATTCATTTCCCTGAGGAGCGCAGTTGAGTCCCTTGATCATCCAACAGGGTTGAGTGTTGTCTTGGTACGCGGGACAACTCTTGCGAGTCTCCGCGTCGCAGGGAGTCAGGTCCCAACAAGGTAAGAGCGCCTGCATCCTGCGGATTGCCTCGATGTTCAGACCCAAGTCCTGAATCATGTGCTGAATGTTCCGAACACGGCTGAGATCTTCATGCGAAAAAAGGCGGTGACCCGACGCAGTTCGGTGGGCGATGATCAGGCCTTGGTTCTCGTATTTCCGGACGGTGGAGACCGACAGGCCCACTCTCTGGGCCAGCACACCGATCGAGATCACGGGGTCGTTGATCTCTGGCTGAGCTTGTGCGTCGGGCATAAGCTGTTACTAGACCTCGTGAAGACGAACTAATCCTCTAGGGATTGGTCCGATAGGAGATCTACAATTGATGGTAGAGCAAAGCTATACGTTCTGCGGGAGATATCTTGCAAGATATTCTAAATTTCGGTTCACGATTTCTTTATCCTGAGAGACGATCGGCTCATCTGGCTTACACAGAAGAGCGGCGGGTGGGGGCTGCCATAGCGCATTATGGCCAACCCGCAGCCGCACAATCGGAAAGGCGGTTGTGTAGTGGCTATCTAGCTAAGCAAGTCCCTGACCATACGCAGCAATTGCTCATGGTCCACGGGCTTGCTGATGTAGCCTTCGGGCGGGGGTACCTGACGGCGGGTCGAGATGAATTTCTTGAAGTCGTCCGAGACCCCGGTGATAATGATGACCGGAATGCTCTTGAGCTGCTCGTCTTCCTTGAGCCTGCGGTACACGGCGACGCCGGACTTTTCGGGCATGGTGATGTCGAGCGCGACTAGATCCGGCGCCTTGGCTTCGATCATGGTAATCGCTTCGGTGCCGTCGTTGGCCGTGGTGGTACCGAACCCGGCGTCCTCGAGGACCGTGGTGAGAAAGTCACGCGCATCCGGGTCATCGTCTACGACCAGAACGGTTTTCTTGTTGTCAGCCATGAGTCGCATCCATTTCAGACAGTGGTGATTCCTCTGGCTCCTGTGTCACGGGTCGCTTGCGGGGGAGCTTTACGACGAACCGCGTCCCGAAGCCGGGTTCAGATTTCAACTCGATGTCGCCGCCGTGGGCGCGCGCAATGCGATCGGAGATGAACAGTCCAAGCCCGGTGCCCGTGCCCTTGGAGGAAAAGAACAGCGTGAACGCCTTGTCTTGGGTTTCCTGATCCATCCCGATGCCGTTGTCTTCAACTTCGTACTGCACGTGGTCGGGAAACCCCACAAGCCGCACGGTCACCTGGTGCTCGTGTTTGTTCGGGTCTAGCCGGCAGGCGTCTAGAGAGTTCTCAATGAGATTGACCAGTAGTGAGCGGACCGCCTGGGCATCGGCCTCGAACTCTCCGGCATCCGCGTCGAGGGCCGTGGTCAGTTGCACTTTCTGGTCCTGGGCCCGCGACAGCGTAAGGCCGCACACATCCTCGGCGACCTCTACCGCGGAAAGGGGTTCCCAGGCCGGGACCCTGTCCTTGGCGTAGTAGAGAATATCGGAGACCATGCTTTGGATCCTGGCGACATTCCGCTGGACGGTGGCCCACCCTTTGTGGATCCGGTCCTGATCAGACCGCTTGAACCCGGTGTCGACCAGATACATGCCGCCTGCCAGTCCGTTGAGCATGCCCTTCAGGCCGTGTGACACGGAGCCGATCAACAGCCCCAGCGAAGTCAGTCGGCTTTCCAACTCTCGTACTTCGGTGATGTTGGCGCTCATCTCCATCACCCCAGTTATCCGGCCCTGCCCGTCGCGCATCGGTGCCGCCGTGACGAGCACGTTCTGGCGCTTACCGTCAAGCGAAGTGACAACCTCTTCCCGGGTGTGAAGCTCGCCGTCCTCGAAGGCCGCCTGGACCGGACACGGTACGCATGGCTCGGTACGATGTTTGTAGGCCTCGAAACACTTGCGGCCTAGCGCGCTACCGAAGTCCTCTTGGAAGGCCCGGTTACACTCGACGATGTTCAATTCGGGATCCTGAATCGAGATGTAACAGGGCACCTCATCGAACATCAGATGGTAGTGACGCTGGCTTCGGCGCAGCTGCCTTTCCAGGCCCTTGATCTCGGTGATGTCGGTAGACATCTCCATCACGGCCACGATCTCGCCGCTTTGATCTCGGATTGGTGTGGCCTCGACGAGAACCGAGACCTCCTTCCCTTCGAGGCTCGTCACTCGCTCTTCGCTGCGGTGGCTGTTGCCATCGTGGAATGCCCGTGCCACCGGACAGACTTCACACCGCTCAGATCGGCGCTTGTAGACTTGATAGCAGAACCGATCCTCGAAATCACCAAAGTCCTGTCGGAACCGCTGATTGGCGTCGATGAGCCGGAAATCACGATCCTGGACCGTGAGATAACACGGCATCGCATCGAAATAGCGGCGATAGGCGTTTTCCATCGCAACATCCAGAGCCTGTATGGACTGGCTCGATCGCTGCCTGATTCCCCGGCTATGGAGGAGTGCTTGGAAGTCCTCCTGCCGGACGCTTGTTACTCTTTATGAGACAGCTCCAGGACTTTGCGGACACCGCGCAGCAATGACTCTTCGGTGACCGGCTTGTCCAAATATCCTTCTGGTGGCTTGACAGATCGATCATAGATGAGCCTGCGCAGCTCCGGCCTACCGGTGATGACGCAGATCTTCAGGTCCTCGAGTGCGGCGTCCTTGCGGAGCGTCTCGAAAACCTCGCCCACGTTCTTCCCCGGCATCGCAAGATCGAGTGTCAACAGGTCCGGCTTCTCGGCCCGGACCAGCGTCAGAGCGTCGTCGCCGTTACTGGCCTTCAGCACCGTGGCTCCGTTGTCTTCGAACACGGTGGCCAAAAACTCGACCTGATCGGGCTCGTCGTCGGCCACCACGAGCCTCCGGCCCGCAAGCGGCAGTGCTTCGGCGGCAGCCGGCACTTCTTCGACCGGAACGGCCACCTTCTCTTCAACCACAAGTGCGTTGGCCACGAGGTTGACCAGTTGCGTGACCTCCATGCCCACCTTGTAGTGGCGGATCACGTCGGTCAGGCCGTCGACACAGTTGTGACACGAGGTGACGACCGCCTCGGCGCCGGTTTCCTTGAGCTGGTTCGCCTTGACGACGCCTGACTTGAGCCGTCGTGGGGTGTACTCCGACATGGACATAGCGCCGCCACCACCGGTGCAACAGTAGTTCTCGGCGCGATTGGGATACATTTCGCGCACGTCGGTGCAGACCAGATGCAACAGCTCGCGCGGCTCCTCAGTGATGCCGCAGCTACGTGCGAAATTGCACGAATCGTGGTACGTGACCGGTTTGGTGTTCCGGTGCTTATCCACCTTTATCCGGCCCTCCTTGATGTAGCGGAGCATTGTGAAGATCGAGCTCTCCATCACGAAGGGCACGTCGAATTTGGCCCAGTTGGGACCTTCACAGCGCGTGGACCGAACGCCGTGACCGCACTCGGACAAAACCAACCGCTTGCCACGAAGCTCGGCAACCTTTTCGTATAGCCGCTGTGCCACAGAGCCACCGAGGTCGTCATCGCCGGAGAAGAGTCCGAAGTTCGTCATGTCCCAGCCCTCGCTGGCCATCGTCCATTTCTCACCGGCTGCGTGGAAGATCTTAGCCGCATCACCAATCGTGCGCGGGTCGTATTTCACCTCCCGCGGGTTGATGGCATAGACGACATCGCAGTCCGTCTGGTCGATGGGAATATTGGCCTCGGGATCGTCCAACTCGTCCTGTAATTCTTCGGACATCCACTCGATCGTCTCGAGGTAATCCTCCTTGAGGACGCCCATCTGGTTGCCCATCTCCCACTGGTCCTTACTGACCACGGCCACACCCTCGGGCATGACCCCAACTGAGACGAGCAGGCCGCGAGCCATGCGATTGAAGGTGGCCAGATCAACCCCCATCGGGCAGTTGAGGGTGCACCGGCGGCAGTTGGTACACTTGCCGAATACGACGTCCTTCAGGTCTTCCAACTCCTCGTCGGTGAAAACACTGCTGGCTTTCACCCACCAGGGAAAGACTCGACCGGTCCAGTCGAAGTGTCGCTTGAACAGCTTGCGGATTTGATCGCCCTTGTAGGCCGGAGCGTAGGTCGGGTCTCCCGGATTGGCCAGGACATAGTGGCAAGACTCGGTGCACATGCCACAGTGCACGCAGGCCAACAGCGAGCCGGTAATCTGCCGGTTCAGCTTCGTGCCCATCCGCTCGAGGACCTTTTCGGCCTTATGCGATCTGGTTTGCGTTTGGCTCATCGATTTTCTCTTTCCATCGCTGGTCTGCCGCTCATGCTATCCATGTTGGATCGGATACACGCCGCGGTGCCCTAGGCTCTTGCCGAGGTAGTAGCGGGTGAACGGGTAGTACAGGTAGTGGGAGATCTTGCTGAACGGTACGTAGACCAGAAAGAATGCCGTCATAATGAAAAAGCCGAGCAGGTGCCACTCACCGCCGGCGGTTTGATTGGGCGCCGCCAGCACCGCAAAGAAGAACCAGACCGTCAGCAGCATCAACGAGAAATAGTCGTCCGGCGAACTGATGGCCCGCATGTAGGGGTCGCCGACCCTGCGGATGAATCTCAGGATACCGACCACGAGTGCCGCGCCGATCAACACCTGGAAGAACAACACCAAGGTGGTGCTGCCCAATAACCCAGGTCCGTAGGGAATAATGAACGACAGCACGATGGCGGCGGTCACGCCGAGGTGGAAGATCACGAATTGGATGTACAAGAAGAACTTTCGCCTCGTGCTCTCCATCGCCCAGGGCATGGCAATGTTGGCCCACGAATAGATGATACCCTTGGCCTTCGTCGTGCTCATTGCTCCGGTCGGTGCCTGGCGTTCGACACCGGCCTTGTGACCCAGGTACCAGATGATTCGCACGATGTACACCAATGCCATGAATCCCAAGGCGACTTCTTGCAGGGTATGCTCGGAAAAGTGCAGGAACGTGCTCATGTCGTGTTCTCTCGACTAACTCGAGGCCGCCAGCGCGGCCTTGAAGGATTTGTACTGGCGCGTGTCCAGCACACAGATGACAACTTCTTCGATACCTGTTTCGCCTTCTAGATGACTCTTGATGACTTCCAACATCACTCGGCTGCAAAGGTCCACAACGATTCCGTAATACCCCGCACCCATTGCCGGGAGGGCGATGCGCTTGATCCCCTTTTCTTCAGCCCGCTTCAGCGAGTTGCTGATCGTAGTGCGCAACTTGCCTTCCATATCCTCTTCCTGAAATCTGGGACCGACTGCGTGTACTATGTACTTCGCCTTGAGGTTCCCCGCCGCCGAAACAACCGCCTCACCCGTCGCCACGGGCGCGAGTTCCTCGAGTTCCTTCTGAATCGTGGGGCCACCCCGCACGGAGATAGCTGTCCCGAACCCCGAGCCGAGACTGAGATCGGGCTGTGCGTAGAAAACAAAAGCGTCAACCTCCAGATCGGTGATGTCGTCTTTGATGAGGCGGACACCGCTCCGGTTGATTTGTGTGCGTTCTGAGACGGCTTGGGGCATAGCTACTTCTCCGTAACCGCAGGTCTTTTTCCACAAGCTGTCGGGCAGTGGGTGGGCTTCGTGCAAACAGCACGGCAGGAACTGCCGACATATGCCAATTCGTGACAGTTATCACGATAACGATAATAATGTATCAGCCGAATTACACGCAAAAAAGGTCGCGTTCTCGTTCCCATTAACACCATCATTAACCGGAGTGGACGGGAGAGCGTCTCAATAACCTGCAGAAACATGCGCTCACTCTGAGATCCGACTCTCCCGATACGTCCAATGGGAGCCGGATAGTGGGCAAAAGAAGCAGGGCCGCCATGGTGGCGGCCCGTGATTCTTACTAGACGGGGTCGGGCAGATATCAGATTAGCAGCGGCGCAATCACCAGGCTTACGACAGCCATCAACTTGATGAGAATGTTGAGCGAGGGACCGGCGGTGTCCTTGAAAGGATCCCCCACGGTGTCTCCCACGACCGCAGCCTTGTGTGGGTCGGAGCCCTTACCGCCATGATGTCCAGCCTCGATGTATTTCTTCGCGTTGTCCCAAGCGCCGCCTGCGTTGGCCATGAAGAGCGCCATGAGCACGCCCGATGCCGTCACTCCGGCAAGCAAACCGCCGAGCATCTCGGGTCTGCCGAGGAAGCCTACGACCACCGGAACGAGCACGGCGAGGAGGCCGGGTGCGATCATCTGCTTGATCGCTGCTGCGGTGGAGATGTCCACGCAGCGGCGGAAGTCGGCCTTGGCGGTTCCCTCCATGAGACCGGCGATGTTCTTGAACTGGTCACGGACCTCCTCGATCATGGAGAAGGCGGCTTTGCCTACCGCGGCCATGGCGAAGCTGGAAAAGAGAAATGGCATCGCGGCGCCGAGCAGGATACCGACCATGACCTTGGGCACCATCACGTCGATGCTCTCGAGACCCACTGTTGTGGTGAAGGCGCTGAAGAGCGCCAGGGCCGTGAGAGCGGCCGACCCGATGGCGAAGCCCTTGCCGATGGCAGCGGTGGTGTTGCCCACCGCGTCGAGCCTGTCGGTGCGGGCGCGCACTTCGGGGCCGAGGCCGGCCATCTCGGAGATACCGCCCGCGTTGTCGGCGATCGGGCCGTACGCGTCGACAGCTAATTGAATGCCTGTGGTGGACAGCATGCCGAGTGCCGCGATGGCGATGCCGTAGAGACCGGCGGACTCGTAGGCGATGATGACCGCAGCGCTGAGCGCGATGATCGGCCAGGCCGTGCTCCTCATGCCGAGCGCAAGCCCGGCGATGATGTTCGTGGCCGGACCGGTCTCCGATGCTTTGGAGATCCTCTGCGCGGGGGAGCGGTTCACGGCGGTGTAGTACTCGGTGATCAAGCCGATAGCGATCCCGCCCGCCAGGCCGGCGATTGTGGCCCAGAACACGCCCATCGCGCTGTACTCGGTCCCGGCAAACGTCCACGTCTCGGGAAGGACTTGCCTGATTACGAAGAAGGAGACGATCACCATGAGGATGCCGGCCCCGAACGTGCCTATGTTGAGAGCCGCCTGCGGGTTGCCGCCCTCCTTGGTACGTACGAAGAACGTCCCCGCGATGGAGACGACGATGCCGATTCCCGCGAGGATGAGCGGCAGGAAGACGGCGCTGAGTCCGTTGAAACCGTCGTCGACCATAACGGGAATGAAGGTGGCGCCCAAAATCATGGAGCTGACAATCGAGCCGACGTAGGACTCGAAGAGGTCGGCGCCCATACCGGCCACGTCACCCACGTTGTCACCCACGTTGTCGGCGATCACGGCAGGGTTGCGGGGGTCGTCCTCCGGGATGCCGGCTTCGATCTTACCTACCAGATCTGCACCTACGTCAGCGGCTTTAGTGTAGATACCGCCACCAACGCGGGCGAAGAGTGCGATCGAGGATGCGCCGAGGGAAAAGCCGGTCACGACTTGGAGGAGGCGAGGCCAATTCCATCCCACCTCGCCGATGAAGAGGTTGGAGTAGATGATCATCAGCGCGCTGATCCCGATCAAGGCCAGGCCCACGACGGACATCCCCATCACCGTACCGCCCGAGAAGGCCACACCCAGCGCACCGTTCAGGCCCTCCCGCGCCTTGCTCGCGGTGCGCACGTTGGCTTTGGTAGCGATTCTCATGCCGAAGAACCCGGCCAGGCCTGAACACACGGCGCCGCACACGAATGAGATGCCGATGAGCCAGTGGCTGGTTTCCTGGTTCGCATTGCCAACAGCCAGAAGTACGGCGACGACAACGACGAAGATCGCCAGGACCTTGTACTCTCTGGCCAGGAAGGCCATGGCCCCTTCATATATGTGGCCGGCGATCTCCTGCATGGCCTCGTTCCCGCTATCTTGTTTCTGGATCCATGCGGATTTCACCAGCGCGAACAGCAGGGCAAGCACCCCCGCTGCTGGGATGAGATAGAACCAACCTTCCATTGCCCACTCCTTTCACGACTTCTCAGGACTTCACGAGGTGGCTATAAGAAAACTGGTGATCACTCCATTTGTCAAAGAACGCTGTCCGCGAGATAACCAGGCCTCATGCCCGCCGGCTGCGTTGCCGCCCGAGTCTGGTCGTCCCTGAAGACCTCTTATGATTAATGATTATTACTTGTGTGCCAATTCCCTTGAAGGTCCTCCCTCCCATGGGTGCCTGCCGATGAAGAATCATCGGTGACGTTGCATCGGTCCGTTTGTGGCCGCTGGCTGGCCGCTGCCAAACTTCTGAAGGATCTGGGCAACTACCTCGTCCACAGTGCCGGATCCGTCGATCTTCACGAGCACACCGGCCTGCTCGTAGTAGTCCACGATCGGCATGGTCTGGCAACGGTAAAGGCTCAATCGCTCCTTGATCGCGTCGGGCATGTCGTCTTCACGCTGGTAGAGCTCGCCGCCGCACTTGTCGCAGATCCCCGCCGTTACGGGCGGGACGAACTTGAGGTGGAAGATGGCGCCGCACTCGCGGCACTGACGCCTGCCCGAAAGCCGCTCGAGGGACACCTCTTCTGGCACGTCGAGCAACACCGCTGTGTCGATCGTCGTGATGCAGGAGAGGGCCTCGGCCTGACATAGGTCGCGCGGGAAGCCGTCCAGCATGAAACCATTCGTGCAGTCGTCGCGAGAGAGCCGCTCCCGAACCATGCCGCAAGTCACCTCGTCCGGCACCAACTCACCGCGGTTCATGTATTCCTGTGCCTGCTTGCCAAATGTGCTACCTTGCTTGACTGCCTCCCGAAACATGTCGCCCGTCGAGATATGCGGGACATTGTACCTGCACTTGATCCTTCCAATGACCGTTCCTTTTCCCGAGCCTTGCGGGCCTAAAAAGACACAATTGCCTGCCATGGAAACCTCTTCGTTTAGTACTAATTGACCGCCTGTTTCGGCTGCCTGAAGTGTAAAGACATTGCGGCAGTTTGGAAGAGAACTAAAGTTTATGGTATCTTGCATTGAGTCACGCATGTCTCATGCGAGTCAATTTGGTACAACTGTCTGCTGATTCAGATGGTGCCGATGGCTTGGTAGCTGAGATGAGCGATTGGTCAACGGGAGCCCAAATGTGGACCGACAACTATGAGCACGTCTGAAAACCGAGAAGCGGCGTTCATAGCCAGGATCACCGCGAGTACCACGCATGAGATCCGCAACGTTCTTGCCATCGTCAAGGAATCCGCTGGTCTGATCGAGGACATGGTTCGCGCCTTCGACGGACGGAAGCCACTTGACCGGGACAAGTTCCTAAGGGCGGCCAGTCGCATTGACGCTCAAGTCGGTCGCGGCGCGGAGATTCTGTCAAACCTCAACCGCTTGGCTCACAGCCTAGACCACCCTCAGGACAGGGTCAACCTGAATCAAGTGGTTGAGCGGGTCGCCTTTCTGTGCCAGCGCTTCGCCAGGCAAGGGAGACACAGTGTAGAGGTGCGACCTGGAGACCAGGAGCTACCAGTCGTAGTCAACGCCCTGCAGCTTCAGATGGCGCTGTTCACGGCCATGGAATGTTGCTTGGAGCAGCTGCCGGAGCCGGGAACGGTGACGATCCATGCCGGCCGCCAGGGAGAGCAACCGTCGGTCGAGTTCGTTAGTGAGGTGGGGGAGAAGGTTGTGACGGTTCCATCCACCAATGCCACAGGCTGGGGTAAGCTGGCGGAACTTCTCGACAGCCTAGGTGCCTCGGTCGAGGCATCCGATGCAGCATGCCGTTTCCGCGTCCTCCTCCCAGTGGACGGTGCCACATGATATGTCGTTATTTCCTTGTAGGACCTTTGATGAAGTATCGCGGGATGGATGAGGCCGTGCCTGTGGCAGGAAGGCAGTGATGAGAAAGATCAAGGTACTGCTCGTCGATGACGAAGCAGACTACGTCAAGACGATGGCTGAAAGAATGGAGATGCGCGATGTCGGCAGTCGGGTGGCGCTGAGCGGCGAGGAGGCGCTGCAGATGGTCGAGGATGAGACGCCCGATGTGATGGTTCTCGACCTGCGCATGCCGGGCATCGACGGCATGGAGGTGCTGGAGCGGGTCAAGAAGGAGCATCCCCATGTACAGGTGATCATCCTCACCGGTCGTGGTTCGGAACAGGAAGCCAAGGAGGCCCGCAGGTTGGGAGCATTTGAGTACCTGGAGAAACCGGCCGACACGAGCCATCTCCTGAAGACGATTCGCGACGCCTGGAAGGCCACAGTCGATTTTCTCAAGGACTCCAAAGACGAGTTCGACAGAAGCATGACCGCCGCCGCCCTTGCCGAAGGGGGTGTGCCTGACATGGCGCGAGAGATGATGGATCCCACCGCGCGCCGGGCAGCCGCCTCTCCCGAACCGGTGCCCCAGGACACGCCTGCGCCATCGCTCAAGGTGCTCCTCGTCGATGACGAGGAGGATTTCGTGAGAACGATGGCCGACAGAATGGAGATGCGCGACCTTGGCAGCGAGGTGGCGTTGGACGGAGAGCAAGCCCTTCAGATGCTCGAGGATGACATCCCGGACGTGATGGTCCTCGATTTGCGTATGCCGGGCATCGACGGCATGGAGGTCTTACAGCGGGTCAAAAAAAAGTACCCTCAGGTAGAGGTGATCATCATGACGGGGCACGGATCAGACCAGGACGAGGAAGAGGCCCGCAGGTTGGGAGCGTTCGCGTACCTGCGGAAGCCGGTGGACATCACGGAGCTCATGGACACCGTCAAGAGGGCTGGCCGCGCGCGCCGCGAGGCACAATAGCGCATGATAAGAGCTCGTGAGCACGACCTGAGCGTCCAATGCGCAGACTGAGCCTCCCCTGGCGTCCCACAGGGTCAGGGAACGCCGGGGGTAAGGGATTCGCTCGAGAAGAAGATCAGGATCGACTGATCTCACGGAGCCGCTATCGCAGGATGTTCGTGACGGCGGTACTGTTGGTTTCCGTGGTGGCAGTTCTTCCGCTCGTGATCATGTCGGGCATCACCTACTATCAATACCAGGAAGCGTTCTATTCCGAGTTGACCCGTCCCATGCTTCGCTTCGCCGCGGCCGGGAAGCAATCGCTCGAGTCATTCCTTTCCGAGCGGCAATCGGCTCTTGCCATGCTCGTCCGAGAGACGACGTTCGAAGAACTCCGGGTCTCTGGCAAGCTGGACTCGCTGCTCGTGAACATGAAGCAATCGTTCGGTGGCGTTGTGGACCTCGGGGTGATCGATGAGGAGGGCGTGCAGGTCGCCTACGCCGGCCCCTACGATCTCGAGGGGAGGAGTTACAGGGAACATGACTGGTTCATCGAGACGAGCGCGCGCGGGTCCTATGTAAGCGATGTGTTTCTAGGATACAGAAACCGTCCCCATATCGTCATTGCGATCCAGCAGGAGATGGAGGACAGGTCGTTTGTGTTGCGTGCGACCATCGATACCGATGTGTTCCATTTTCTCATACGCGCCAGAACGTCTCGTCATCCGGAGCAGAGCACCGCATGTCGGAGATGTCATTCACTGGGCATCCCGCCCTACAACGATGTGTTCATCATCAATCGCGACGGTATCCTGCAAACTCCGTCGCACTCTTTCGGCGATGTGCTCGAGCGCAGCCCCCTGCCTCTCCTACCTCCAACCACAGAAGCCGAGCTCCTTGAGCTGGAGGGCGGAACCGACGAGTCGCTGATCGCCAGCTATGCGCATATCGACCGCTCGCCGTTCACGCTGGTTCTGTTGAGTCCACGAGTCGCCCTGCATGCGGGGTGGCTTGCCTTACGCCGCGACCTGTTGGTATTCCCGGCCATCAGCATCGTTCTCATTCTGGCCACGGTTGTCGGGGGCTCGACATACGTGGTCAACCGCGTGCGGGATGCGGATTTGAAGCGCGCGGCGCTTTTCCACAAGATGGAATACACCAACAAGATGGCCGCGATCGGGCGCCTAGGTGCCGGGGTTGCTCACGAGATAAACAACCCGCTCTCGATCATCACCGAGAAGGCGGGCCTGCTCAAAGACCTCCTGACCGTAGAAGGGGAAACGCCACCCAAGGACAAGCTAGTCAGCCTGGTGGAGTCGGTTCTCAGGTCGGCCGATCGCTGTGGTGGGATCACCCACCGCCTCCTGGGTTTCGCCAAGCACATGGATGTGCAGCGGGAGACCATCAACCTGGATTTGCTGCTCAAGGACGTCTTTGCGTTTCTCGAAAAGGAAGCCAGCTACCGGAACGTTCGGGTCGACTTCAATTATCCGGAGGAACCGCCCAACATTGTCAGCGACAGGGGCCAACTCCAGCAGGTATTCCTCAATATTGTCAACAACGCCTTCGCCGCCTTGGAGGACGGAGGCCACATCGAAATAGGTATCCAAAAGGTTGGGAACGACGCGGTAGCGGTGAGTATCGCGGACGATGGCGTGGGCATACCGGAGGAGCACCTGGAGCAGATCTTCGATCCGTTCTTTACGACCAAGAAAGGCGCGGGGACGGGACTGGGCCTATCCATCACGTACGGGATCGTGGAGAAGCTGGGCGGGAAGCTCAGCGTAGAGAGCAGAGTGGGTGAAGGTACGTGTTTCACTGTCACATTACCGACGGGTGAGGCGCACACCTAGGAGCCTACATGGAAGCACTACGTGTTTTGATCGTGGACGACGAGGACGAACTGGTCAGCGCTCTCGAGGAACGTCTCACCTTGAGGGGGTTTCGAGCTAAAGGGGTGACCACCGGAGCGGAGGCACTTGCCTACCTGACGGACACGCCGTGCGACGTGGTGCTGCTGGATGTGAAGATGCCGGGGATCGGTGGGCTCGAGGTCATCAAGAAGATCAAAGAGGAGCGGCCGAACCTGCAGGTCATTCTGTTAACGGGCCGTGGCTCGTCCGAGGATGCCGAGAAAGGAATGGAGCTGGGAGCCTTCGACTATCTCATGAAACCCGTGAAGATCGATGAGTTAGTGAAGGTCTTGCGTTCTGCCGGCGCCCGGGAGGGAGGGGGAATGCCGCGCGGGAGCTCAAAGTGACCCCCTCGCGCCACTGGTGGTTCTACAGTGGGACACTTGTGGGCGGGCGGCCGGTCGCACGACGAAGAGCGTGTATCGCCTATGTTGGAGACCTTTACGATGAGTGAGGAGAGCAGGGTCCTGTTGGTCGACGACGAAGAGGAGTTCGTCAGTGTACTTGCCGAGCGGTTGGAGGCGCGCGAGCTCAGGGTTGACACGGCGGAGAACGGCGCAGTTGCACTGGCGAAAGCGGAGAAGAAGGCCTATGACGCTATCCTGCTGGACATGGCGATGCCGGGCATGGACGGCATTGCAACGCTGAAGGGCCTTCTCGCTATCAACCCGGACCTGCAGGTGATCTTGCTGACCGGCCGGGCGACAACAGGACAGGCCGTTGAGGCAATGAAACTCGGGGCACTGGATTTCATGGAGAAGCCGGCAGATATCGCAGAACTGGTTGTAAAAATCGCTGAAGCCGCCACGAAGAAATCAACGCTCGAGGAAAAGCGCATCCAGAAGAAGATGAGCGACATCCTACGTAAGAAGGGCTGGTAGAGGGCATGACCGCAATGAAGCGCGTCGGGGAGATCATGATTCCCGTGGACAAGTACCCCTCGGTGCGAGACAAGGCCACGTTGAGGGATGCCATTGCGGTCATCGAAGGTGCGGAGCTCGAAGTGGACCGGCGTAAGTCGCTTCCCCGAGTGATTTTGGTGTTTGACGAAATTGATGTGTTGGTGGGATACATTCGGCGCCGAGACATCATGCAGGGTCTGGAGCCGAAGTTTCTGACACTCCAACCGCTGGAGTATAGAAAAAAACTCTTTGACGTAGCGATCGACCCGAATTTACTGGAGCTGTCGTTCGATAGGGTGGTGAAGGGGATCCGCGAGCAGGCAGATAGACCCGTAAGCGACGTCATGAATCCGATCGAGATAACGATCGATGCTGACGATCACATGATAAAAGCAGTCTATGAGATGGTTGCATACAACCTGACGTTGGTCCCGGTCGTTCAGGAAGGACGTGTCGTGGGCGTGCTCCGGTCGGTCGATCTCTTTCATGAGCTTGTGAAGCTGGTGCATTAGTCGTAGCCCAGCGAGGCAAGCTCTTTGCGAGGTTGTCTTGCTATGAGGACCGGGGTATCGTCCGAGGCCTTTCCGGCGCCGGGTGACCGTCGCGCGCCAGGCTTCTTTCGCGCCGCGAGCAGTAAGGTCGGACGGAAGGTCGACTGGAAGAGGATCGGCTGTATTCTGCTTGGGCTGGCTCTGTTCGCCTTGGTGTACTTCGCACCGCCCTTGTCTCCCGCCGTCGATCCCCAAGGCGCGTCGTTTGAGCTCACACGAGAAGGTAAGGCGGCCCTCGCGCTTTTCTTCCTGGCTGCCACCTGGTGGGTCACCGAAGTCATTCCCATTGGCGTCACTAGCATCACGATCGGCGTAGTCCAAGCGCTGCTATTGATTAGGCCCGCGCGGGTCGCCTTTACGGATTTCATGGACCCATCCGTATGGTTCATCTTCGGATCGCTCATCTTCGGGATGGTCTTCACTCAGACCGGGCTTACACGGCGCATGGCCTATAAGATGCTCTCCTTGGTGGGAGAGCGGACAGACATGATCCTGCTGGGCTGCTTCGTCATGACGTCCACACTCACGTTGATCATGGCGCACACGGCCGTAGCCGCAACGGTGTTCCCGTTGTTCATGGCCATCTACGCTCTCTACTCGGAGGAGAGCGAGACGACCAACTTCGGCAAGGGGCTCTTCATGGGCATGGCGTTCGTCGCGGGCGCGGGCAGCGTCATCACTCTGCTCGGCGCGGCCCGGGGAGCCGTCGCCATCGGGTTCTTCCGCGACATCACGGGCCGCACGATCAGCTTCTTCGAGTTGAGCTATTACATGCTGCCCGTAGGCGTGCTAATGACGATCCTGCTCTGGATCTTCATCATGCTCTACTACCCACCCGAGAAAAAGACGATCCCGGGCCTGCGGGAACGCGTGCAGCGTCTGTATGCGAGCCTCGGCCCTATCAGTGGTAAGGAAATTCTCGCGCTTGTGGT